>DOIV01000064.1 GCA_003511845.1 Flavobacteriaceae bacterium
AAAGTTAAAATAAATTTCTAAACCTTTAACTATTATGAAATACAAAGTATTCACGAATTCCTTAAAAAATAACAAAGCTATGAGTAAAAAAATTATTTTATTACTAATCATCGGATTATCCATTATTTCGTGTAAAGACATGAAAAAAAGTGTTAAAGATGGTCTTGCTGATACAACAAAAAAGGATTCAATAACAGACATCAAGTTACATGTTTTTGATGGTGGAAAAATTCAAGTAAACAACCTTGAATTATTTTCTGAAGACACTACCTACCACGGACAAACAAAAACCTTTGCAGATGCATTTTACGTAATTCAACATCCGAAAGGAAATTTAATTTGGGATGCTGGTTTGCCTGAAAATTTAGTGGGTTTGCCTGAGCCTTTTACTGACCCAAGTGGTGCATTTACAGTTTCTAGAAAAGATTCTGTGGTGAATCAGTTAAAAACAATAGGCTTAACAGTTGACGATTTTAAATATATCGCCTTATCGCATTCTCATTTTGATCATGTTGGTCATGCCAATCATTTTAAAAATGCAACTTGGCTAGTGCAAGAAAATGAATATGATTTTTTTACCAGTGACTCTGCACAAATTAAACATGCAGATATTTATGCAATGATTAAAGATTTGAATAAAGTACAAAAATTAAATGGAGATTATGATGTGTTTGGAGACAGTACCGTTGTTATCAAAAACATGCCTGGACATACTATTGGTCATCAAGTATTGTACTTAAATATAGGATTGGAAAAACCGTTATTATTAACAGGAGATCTGTATCATTTTGAAGAAAATAGAATTCATAGAAGGACTCCTATGTTTAATCATGACATTCCATTAACTAAAAAAAGCATGGATACCTTTGAAGCTTTTGCCAAAGCCAATAATGCAACTGTTATCATACAACATTCTCCAAAAGATTTTGATAAACTCAAACAATTATTAAAAAATTAAACGATTTAAAATTGAAGATGTTAGAAATAAAAAACTTACATGCCAATATTGGCGATAAAGAAATATTAAAAGGAATAAACCTCAGCATAAAAGCTGGTGAAGTGCATGCTATTATGGGACCAAATGGTTCAGGAAAAAGCACATTAGCAACTGTTATTGCTGGTAAGGAAGAATATGAAGTTACCAAAGGTAAAATCACTCTTAACAATGAAGACTTAGAAGATTTAGCTCCTGAAGAAAGAGCTCATAAAGGTATCTTTCTTTCTTTTCAATATCCTATTGAAATTCCTGGGGTGTCTGTTACTAACTTTGTTAAAACGGCTATTAACGAAACACGAAAAGCCAATGGTAAAAAAGAACTTCCTGCTAAGGATATGTTGAAGAAAATTCGTGAAAAATCTGAGTTGTTAGAAATTGATAGAAAATTCTTATCACGTTCATTAAATGAAGGTTTTTCTGGTGGTGAAAAAAAACGAAATGAAATATTTCAAATGGCAATGTTAGAACCAAAATTAGCCATTCTTGATGAAACCGATTCTGGTTTAGATATTGACGCTTTAAAGGTTGTTGCTAACGGAGTAAATAAACTAAAAAGTAATGATAATGCTGTTATTTTAATCACACATTATCAACGCTTGCTAGACTATATAGTGCCTGATTTTGTACATGTTTTACACAACGGCAAAATTGTAAAATCTGGTGGTAAAGAATTGGCTCATGAATTGGAAGCAAAAGGATATGATTGGTTGAAATAATTTGCTTTTGCAAATTATTTATTCCGAGTTTCTTGTTTTGTGTTTTACGGGTAACTACTAATAAAAATTTATGGCTACAATTCAAAATTTTGAAGATTTAGAAATATGGCAGCTTTCAAGAGTTTTATGTAATGAAATTTACAGTGTCATATCTTCAACTCCGTTAAAAAGTGATTATAAACTGAAAGAACAAATTAATGGCTCTTCAGGTTCTGTAATGGATAATATTGCAGAAGGTTTTGAACGAGATGGAAACAAAGAATTTAGACAATTTCTTTCGATTGCAAAAGCTTCTTGTGGAGAAACTAGGTCTCAACTATATAGAATAATAGATCGAAAATATATTGACAAAGATAAGTTTGAAGAAATAAAACAGCTTACCGTCAAAATTGGAAACAAAATAGGTTCATTTATGAATTATCTGAAAAATAATGATTTTAAAGGTAATAAGTTTAAATAATTAACGAAACTCGGAACTTGGAACACAGAATAACAATGGATTTAAAAGAAAAACTCGTAACCTCATTTTTAGCATTTGAAAATAATGTAAGCACAGATACTGAATCAACTATTCATGATATCCGCTCAAAAGCGTTTACTTATTTTGAAGAACATGGTTTCCCTACAAAAAAGGATGAAGAGTGGAAATACACACCCTTAAAATCAGTATTAAAACACGATTACACTATATTTCCTAAAGCTGAAACGGCAATCGAATTTGCTGCAGTAAAAAAATATTTTTTACACGAAATTGATTCGTATAAAATTGTATTTATTGATGGTGTTTATAGCTCATTTCTATCTGAAACTACACATGACGGATTTGATATCTGCTTAATGTCATCTGCTTTAAAAAAGCCGAAATATAAAATGGTAATCGACCATTATTTCAATAAAATTGCCTCAAAAAAGGATAGTATTACTTCATTAAATACTGCTTTTTCTAGTGAAGGTGCTTATATTCATATTCCTAAAAATATAGTACTTCCTAAACCAATACAGATTGTTCATTTTTCTACAGGTTCTGAAGCTCAAGTAATGCTACAACCTCGTAGTTTGGTTATTGTTGATGAGAATTCTCATGTGCAAATCATAGAGCGTCATCAAAGTTTAACTGACAACGTTGTGTTTACCAATTCGGTTACTGAAATTTTTGCAGAAAAAAGAGCAATCGTAGATTATTACAAAATTCAAAACGATAAAAAAACGGCTTCATTAATTGACAATACTTCCGTGCAACAAAAACAACAAAGTATAGTTTCTGTCAATACGTTTTCGTTTGGCGGTAATTTTACACGAAATACGTTAGAGTTTCATCAAGAAGGTGAATATATTGATTCTATCCTTAACGGGATTACCATTATTGGCGATAAACAATTGGTTGACAATCACACTTTGGTAAATCATAACTATCCTAATTGTGAAAGTCATGAGTTGTATAAAGGCATTTATGCTGATAAATCGGTAGGTGTTTTTAACGGAAAAGTCATCGTAAAACAAGCCGCTCAAAAAACCAATGCGTATCAACAAAATAATAATATTATTATTGATGATGGAGCAACTATCAATTCAAAACCTCAGCTAGAAATTTTTGCAGATGATGTTAAATGTTCTCATGGTTGTACTATCGGTCAGCTTGACGAAGACGCTATGTTTTATCTACGTTCACGTGGTATCCCTAAAAAAGAAGCCGAAGCTCTACTGCTTTATGCCTTTGCAAATGATGCATTAGAAAAAATAAAAATTCCTGAATTAAAAACTAGAATTACTAGACTTATTGCTAAAAAACTAGGTGTAGAATTGGGATTTGAATTGTAATTTTTCAATGAAAAATTTAGCATACTGAGAGTAAATGAATTTAATATACACATTAGACATTCTTGGAACTTTTGCATTTGCTATTAGCGGTGCATTAGTCGCTTCTAAAAAAAAATTCGATTTATTTGGTGTAATCATCATTGCTTTTGTAACTGCTGTTGGTGGAGGAATGATACGTGATGTACTTATCAATGCACATCCTATAAACTGGATTGCTGATTTGAATTACATCTGGACAATTTTATTAGCTGTAGTTTTTACATTTTTATTTAAAAGTAAAATTGCACCTTTGAGTAAAACAATGTTTTTATTTGACACCATTGGTTTAGGTGTTTTTACATTATTAGGTGTTCAAAAGGGGTTGGTATTTAACCTGCATCCTTTTGTAGCTGTAGTAATGGGAATGGTATCTGCTGTCATGGGAGGAGTAACAAGAGATATTTTAACAAACAATGTTCCTTTAATCTTTAAAAAAGAAATTTATGCAATGGCATCATTAGCTGGAGGAGCGACTTACTTAACAGCCAGTTATTTTAATTTGCCTGATAATATTCAATTTTCAGCAACAATAATGGTAGTTATTGTAATTCGATTAATAGCAGTAAAATATAAATTAAGATTACCTCAAATTAAAGATGATCTATTTACCAAAAAAAATAGAGGCTAACACTTTAGTTTACTCAACACAATCAGTAATTTCTTTTAAAAAGAGGTTAAAATCAAATCCGCTATCACCTACCAAGCCCATTCTAACCACAACCAAACCTTTTGAAGGAATGATAAAAACACGCTGCCCTTGAAACCCGTTTGCGGAATAAATATCTTTTGGAGCATCAGGGTATTTTCCGCCTGCATTGAGCCAAAAATGCCCTCCATAAACACCTTTTGAAGTTTCTGTAGGTGTTTTTACATAGTCTACCCATGACTCGTCAAACAATTGTTCGCCATTCCAATTGCCTTTGTGTAAATATAATAAGCCAAATTTTGCCCAATCTCTAGTTGTTGCCCAAGAATAAGAAGACCCCACATAATTACCTGCCAAATCTGCTTCAATAACCATAGAATGCATCCCAATTTTATCAATCAAACTACTATACCAAAAATCTAAATAGTCTTGATGTGAATCAAAATATTTCCTGAGCATTCCCGACAATAAATTGGACGTTCCAGATGAATAATTCCAGCTTTCATTAGGCTTCCCTATCAATTGCTTTTCTTCTTGAGCCTTAGCCATGTTTTCAGCTAAAAACAGCATTTTTGTAACATCAGAAATTCCTTCATAAACCTCTTGCCAAGCCAATCCGCTATTCATATGTAATAAATCATTTATCGTAATATTTGCTCTTTCATCATTTTTCCAAGCATCAATTTTAGCGTTATCATTGATGTTTAACTTACCTTGTTTTTGAAGGATGCCGTATATGGTTGCCGTAATACTTTTGGTCATAGACCAACCTTGTAACAAGGAGTTTTCATCAAAACCATCTGCATATTCTTCTGCAAGTATTTGATCTTTATAAAGCACTAAAACCGACCTTGTTTTTTTGATTTGATTATTGGTAAAAGCACTATCTACAACAGCTTTTAAATTCTTATAATCTATTTCAGCAAATAAAGTATCCTTTTG
>DOIV01000143.1:0-4463 GCA_003511845.1 Flavobacteriaceae bacterium
CCGTACATATTTAATAGGTTATGCATCTAGAGTATCATTAATTTTCGAATTTTCACCAACTCTAATCTCAATAATTCTTGCAGGAAAAGTAGGTTCATACATCACCTCAAGTATAGGTACAATGCGAGTTACAGAACAAATTGACGCATTAGAAGTAATGGGAATAAATTCTTTAAACTATTTAGTATTACCAAAAATAATTGCCAATGTTTTCTTTTATCCATTTGTTATTATTATTAGTATTTTTCTTGGTATTTTTGGAGGATGGGTTGCTGGTAATCTTACTGGTCTAGTAAGTTCTACAGATTATATATTCGGCATAAGAGCTGATTTAGAACCTTTCCATATAGTCTATTCAATGATAAAAACAGCAATATTTGCTTTTGTAATAGCCTCAATACCTGCATACCATGGTTTTTATGTAAGTGGCGGTGCCATTGAAGTAGGTAAGTCAAGTACTAGAGCTGTCGTCTGGACTAGTATTGTAATTATTGTATTGAATTACTTTTTAACTCAAATGCTCTTAGGAAAATGATAGAAGTTACAGATCTTTATAAAGAATTTAACGGAACACCTGTATTGAAAGGCATTAATGCCAAATTTGAAAACGGTAAAACCAGTTTGGTTATTGGTACTAGTGGTTCTGGTAAAACTGTATTTTTAAAGTGTATGCTAGGTCTAATACAACCTGAAAAAGGTGATATTTGTTATGACGGTAGACATTATGATGAAATGAGTAGTGATGAAAAACGCAACTTAAAAAAAGAAATAGGTATGGTCTTTCAAGGAAGTGCATTGTTTGATTCTTCTACTGTTGAAGAAAATGTAATGTTTCCTTTAAAGATGTTTACTAATCAATCTTATGAAGAAAAACTAGATAGAGTAAATTTTGTATTAAATCGTGTGAATTTAGAAAATTCTAACAACAAGTTTCCTGCTGAGATTTCTGGTGGAATGCAAAAAAGAGTTGCTATTGCAAGAGCCATTGTAATGAATCCTAAATATTTATTTTGTGATGAACCCAATTCAGGTTTAGACCCAAAAACATCAATTGTAATTGACAATTTAATTCAAGAAATTACTGATGAATATGATATGACTACAGTCATCAACTCTCACGACATGAATTCGGTTATGGAAATTGGTGAAAAAATTATTTTCTTAAAAAACGGAGTAAAAGAATGGGAAGGCACAAGTAATGATGTCTTTAGAACTGATAACGAAGCCATAACTGACTTTGTTTATTCTTCAAACTTGTTCAAAAAAGTAAGGGAAGCTCAATTAAAAGAAGGATTATAACTTGTTGTAAAATCAATAACAATACAACAATTAGCCTACTCTCTCACTACCATTAATGTATCTAATTTTAAACGAACTTTAAGCCACATTTTTAATTTTTGTTCTTGCTTATCTACTGTTTTCCTAGCAACCTTATCTTTCCATTTTACACCAAAAACAGTTAAAGAATCAATCGTATTGAAATCGGTTTTAATCCGTTTAGCATAGCTTATTCTTTCTAAATTATCATAATTAATTCTAGCTTCTTTACTAATCTCTTTAAATGGCACTTGATTGTTGTAAAAATGAGATAATTCATTTTCTAGCAAACGAATTTTATCTTCTTTATTTTTAATAGCATCATCACGTGAAATTATAATTCTTTGATTTTGAGTATATAATTCTGATAAGCTTTTAACTTCAGCACGTAAATCTGTATTATCAGTACTTTGCCTAATATTCAAAACCGTTTCGTTAAGTCCAAATTCGGGGAGTTTTTCATTCCATTTTTGCAGTTCTTCACCTGACACATTTCTGCCAAATACAACTAAATTTATTGTATTCGAGTTAAAATCATAATCATCTTCATCTTCATCTATAATACTAATACCATTCTCTTTTAATTCTTTTACAAAATTTGTTGCTCTTCTATGAAATTGATTTTCTTTAAATAAACCATAAAATTGCCAAACACTAATTGCTAATATTACAAAAGCAATTAATGATGCAAATTGAACTACCTTTTTTTGTTTTGCATAATTGATATATTTTACATTCGGAAAATTCAAAAATTCAACTATTACAAAGGTCGCTAATGCAATAAAAATTGTATTAATTATAAATAAAAACATTGCACCAAAAAAGTACGTCCAGTTATAAACAGCTAAACCATACCCAGCTGCACATAAAGGTGGCATTAATGCTGTAGCAATAGCAACACCTGCAACAGTATTGGTTTGTGGTGAAGGTCGAGTTATGGCAATGATTAATGCTAGACCACCAGCTAAAGCAATAAAAACATCTCTAACATCGGGTCTAATTCTTGCTAAAATTTCTGGGGTTGCTTCTTGAAACCATGGAATACTAAAAAACAAAAAAGAAGTTAATAAACTCAGACCAACCATTACTCCTAAATTAATCATTGATCTTCTCAAGGTCTCCATATCATTGGTACCAAAGGATAGTCCTATTCCTAAGATAGGTCCCATTAAAGGAGATATTAGCATAGCTCCGATAACTACAGCAGCAGAATTAGCATTTAAACCAATAGAAGCAATTAGTATAGAAAAAACCAGAATCCATGCAGTATGCCCTTGCATTGATATTCCGTCCTTAATCGTTTGTACGGCTCCTGCCCTATCCGTATTAGTTTTAATATCTAGCAATACAGACATAAACTCTTTAATACTAGCGAGTAAACCTGTAACTTTCTTTTTGGCTTCTTCAGTTTTTACTTCTAAATCTATTTCTTCTTGTTGATTTTCCTCCATGGGTTATTCATTAAATTACACTAAATCATCCCCAAATTGTTGCTTTACCTCAGCAACTATTTGTTTAATTTCTTGTTCATTCTTTTTAGGGCAAATCAGTAATACATTATCTTTTTCAACAACAATAAAATCATTCAACCCTTGAATAACTACATGTTTATTTATTGAAGTACTTACCATGTTATTTGAAGCATCTTTAAATATTGTTTTTGCATTTACAATAGCATTATTATCTTTATCTTTATCTAATTTTTCATATAAAGAACTCCAAGTCCCTAAATCATTCCATCCAAAATCAACAGGTAAGGTATAAATATTATTTGCTTTTTGCATGATCCCATAATCTATTGAAATGTTTTCAGCTTTTTCATAATTATCCTCTATAAAATCATCTTCAAAATCTGTATTATATGTTTGGTTTCCTTTACAAAATAAGGTGTTCATTTCAGGTAAGTATTTTTCAAAAGCTAATACAATGCTTTTTACACTCCAAATAAAAATACCAGCGTTCCACACATAATTACCACTATCTAAAAACTGTATTGCGGTTTGTAAATCTGGCTTTTCAGTAAAATTATCCACTTTTTTTATAGCTGTATTTTGTACTATTGCCTCAGTAGAGAACTTTATATACCCATAACCTGTATTTGGGTTTGTTGGTTGAATACCCAAAGTCATTAAAATATCATTTTCTGCACAGGCATTAAATGAAGATTGAATATTTCTAATAAACTCATCTTCATCATCTATCCAATGGTCAGAAGGGGCAACAATCATTACCGCATTTGGGTCTTTTTGCTGTATTTTTAATGCTGCATACAAAATACACGGTGCTGTATTTCGCATGGTTGGCTCTAACAGTAATTGCTGTTCTGAGGCATCAGGGAGCTGATCTAAAACCAAGTCTTTATAAGCTGAATTGGTGGCAATTAAAATATTTTCTTTAGGTATTAATTTTGAAAGTCTTTTAAAAGTTCTTTGTAATAAAGAATCTCCTTTCCCCAACATATCATGAAATTGTTTGGGGAATTGTTTAGTGCTTACTGGCCAAAATCTTGAACCTACACCACCTGCCATAATCACTGCGTAATAATTGTTTTTCATGCTTTTTTATCTGTTAATTCTACTTCTGCATTTTGATGAAATAAATATCTTTTCTTTGTTTTAATTTCTACACATTCATATCTAGTACGTCTTTTTTTTCCTCTTTCAAAAACACGATTATTATGAATGAATTTGCTCTTTATTGGTATCTCAAAGATATAACTATTTCCGTTTTTTTCATCATATTGTTTTAAAGCTAATGATAAATGTACATCTGCATCAGTACTAGCTTTCGGATTCTTTATATAACGTGCTATATATGGTAATATTTCTTTTGGATAAATTTCAGGATTGATAAATGGTAGCATTAAATGCTGAAAATTTAACTTCCACTCTATTCCGTGAGGTTTTACCCTACCATTTTCTTTATGAGTTCTCAAATGAGCCAATTCATGAATTAAGGTCAATAAAAAACGATAGTGATTCAAATCATTATTAATGGTAATTTGATATTGCCCAGAAGACAGCTTTCTGAAATCTCCATGTTTTGTCTTTCGGTTATTTACAATTTTCAATAGACAAGGGTATTGTTTAAGTAAATCAATTACCATTTCAACGGATGCTAGAGGAATGTATTTTTTTAGAATTGGT
>DOIV01000143.1:4791-5790 GCA_003511845.1 Flavobacteriaceae bacterium
TCATTTATTTCTATAGAAGATTACCGCAAATATATGGTACAACATTGAATAAATGCATTCATTTTAAAAGTAGTAACAAATGTCACATCATTTTAATACAAAAAACACTTTTTTTGTAGCTCTATATAAAACTATTAAAAACACAAAAATTATGAAAAAAATTGTAAGCTTATTAACATTAAGTATCATTTTATCATTAACTGCATGTAGTAGTGATGATGAAGCTACAAAAACAGAAGATACTCGTTTTAAATCTGAATTGGTTGGAGATGATAAAATGGAAATTTTAATAGACACTAAAACTGGTCTTACTTGGGTCAATGACATAAAGGGCTGTATCCCTGGTGTTGTTATACCAGATGGTCAAAGTGAAGCATTAGAATTTGCTGGTAAAGATGATTGGCGTACACCAACTTCTGCTGAACAAGTTGAATTGATGAAAGCTATCGTAGAAAGAAAAATGAAATTAAAATACATTAATGCTAATTGTGCAATAATGTCTTCTAGTGATGGTGTTTGGGTTTTTACTGAAAATTCAAACAGTCCTGGAGAGACTACTACTACTGAACCTGGTAATGCAGGAATTAGAAGTGTTAGAAAAACAAACTAAAATTCTAGAAATTTAATTATAAAGGGGATTGTACTAAAAACAGTATAATCCTTTTTTTATGGAATACTAGATGATACTTGCAATACTTTTCCGTTATAAAACTGATTACCTGTTAAGGCGAAATCAAAAATATATTCAGCCATTTCTTTTGCTGTAGTTGGTGCTTTATAATCAGGAAAAGCTTCTGCCAACATTTCAGTTTGCACGGCACCTAAAGCCAATGTATTAAATGCAATACCTTCTTCTTTATATTCTTCTGCTAACAATTCAAATAGTGTAATTATAGCTCCTTTTGATGAACTATAAGCAGCCAACCCTGGGAATTTCATACTGCCTTGAATACCGCCCATACTACTAATTGCAAGAACATGACTTCCTTTTTTTAAATA
>DOIV01000319.1:0-3778 GCA_003511845.1 Flavobacteriaceae bacterium
ACTTCTTAAAATGTACAATCAAAGGATGCGGCCACATTTTTTGGGTGTATACACCAGATTTGACAATAACTCGTAAGCGAAGCAGCCTTTATTGAAATGGCAGAGGGAGTGTTATAAAACTAAAATGCCAGTGTCAGCATTGCATGTGGAGGAATTGCAGGGACAACAGGCGGCACAAAAGAAAAGCCAATCGGTACCGCTTGGGGGTCGCTTGGGCGTACGAAAATCAATCAACTAAAACAGAACAATTTTTATTTGAAGGCAACCGCCAACAAATTAGAGAGCAGTGTACATAAAAGGTGATAAAGTTTTTAGGTTAAGCTTTTTTTTTAAAAAACGAGGGTTAAAGAAATGGAAGTAAGAGTTGGAGACTTTGTAAAAGAACATATCAAGAATATAGTTGATTATTTAAACAAATACCCAGATCATTTGAATGACTTGACTGATTCAGAATACTCAAAGAAAATATTTGGATTATCTTTTGCTTTTATGGGGGAGAAAAAGGACTTTTATGACCTAAAAAGAAATTCATATAGGTGTTGGCTTGGACAATCTTACAGATTTATTAAAGGTGATAAAACCTATTGTTTTTGTAGTGAGTTTGGAGGTAGTAAAAAAAATAAGGCAGGTAAAACTATTTCCGAAAAGCATGGAGGAAAATTTAAAGAGTATTTGGAAGAAAAGGGTCTTTTGTTAGAAAAATACAAAAATAAAGATATTCTTTTTATTGTAGGTAAAAAAAATGATTCGACGGATATCAAGGAAGAACAGAAAATGAAAAGTGAACAAGAGCAGATTACGCCGTGTCAAATGCTCCCTAAAAACCAAATACTATACGGTCCACCTGGTACAGGAAAAACCTATTCTACGGTAGGCCATGCCTTAAAAATTCTACAAGCAACTGACAGAGAAGATAGTCTTAAAAGTTTTGGTAAGTTAAAAGAAGAATTTGGTTCGCAGGTTGAGTTCGTTACTTTTCATCAAAGTTTTAGCTATGAGGATTTTGTGGAGGGCTTAAAGGCAACCACAGAAAATGGTCAGATTTTTTATCGTGTAGAAGATGGGGTTTTTAAAGAGATTTGTAATAATGCCTCTTCTAAGCAAGAATTAGAAGTAAATTTAGGTGACATTGATTTAGACAGGAAAATTTGGAAAATGTCATTAGGAAACTCCTCTAATGGTGATGATGAGGTTTATTTTGACGAGGCAAAAGATACGAGTTCACTAGTTTTGGGTTGGGGAGGTGATATTGACTTCACAGGATGTAATAATTTAAATAACATCAAAAAAAAGCTACCAGGTAATCCTGACGGGGCTAGAATTATTAATTCTTTCATTAATAAAATGAAAGTTAATGACCTTGTTATTATCAGTGATGGGAATAGAAGATTTAAAGCAATCGCAAAAATAACGGGTAATTATACTTATGATGAAGGGTCTGATTTACCACAAAAAAGAAAAATCGAGTGGATACAGTTATTTTCACCATCAAAGTCAGTTTTAGAAATTAGTGCTAAGTACTTTACGCAAATGACAATAAACGAACCACAGCATATAGATAAAGAAAAGTTAAAACAGGTTTTAGAGAATACTCCTTCACAAGGTAACTCTAAAAAACCCCATGTGTTAATTATTGATGAAATAAACAGGGGTAATATTTCACGAATTTTTGGTGAATTAATTACTTTGATAGAGCCTAGCAAGCGTGCAGGGCAGTCAGAAGAGATTAGTGTTATGTTGCCTTATTCAAAAAATAGTTTTTCTGTTCCTGATAATCTTTTTATTATTGGTACGATGAATACCGCTGATAGGTCGTTAGCCCAGTTAGACCTTGCATTACGCCGCCGTTTTGAGTTTATTGAAATGATGCCTGATTATTCAATGATTAGTGAAAATATTGGAGGCGTTAATTTAAGGAAATTGCTTGAAGCGATGAACAGTCGAATTTGTCAAATATTAGATAGAGAACATCAAATTGGACATAGTTTTTTAATGAATATTAAAACCTTTAAGGAATTACAATCAATATTTAAAAAACAAATATTACCATTATTGGAAGAGTATTTCTTTGATGATTGGGAAAAGATAAAACTGGTTTTAAATGATGATGAAGACATCTTTTACCCTAAAAATACTTTTGGAGATTGGGCGATTGAAGGCATGAATAATACACCCTTTAAGCGTTTAGAAAACTGGATTGATTTAGATAAGGTTTATTTTGAAAATATCTATAAGAGTTCAGTGTAGGTGAGTAGCAATTTATATTTACGAGAGTGGGGACATGTTATTTATTCAGGTACCGCTGTTGGAAGTGATATAAAGGGTAACACTATTGCTATTTCTAAGGTCGCTTGGAATGAACTGGCTATTTATGCAAGTAATGAAGCTACAAAGTATCAATATATAGATTTTAAAAACGCAACAACCTTGCGAATTAAAAATTTTGTGGGAGTGATTGCAACTTCTGATGGCACGCAAATAGAAATTTTGCCGAAAATATCAGAACAACAGTTAGATGAAGATGGTTTGAAAGAAAGTAGACTTGTTCTTTGGCGAATGTTAAAAACTGTTTATAATTTGCAGTTTTTAGAAACATCTAAGGCAACGCTAAGGGTTGAAAAGCAACCGTTACATGAAATGTTGATATATAGATTTTTAAAAGAAGTCAGACATATCGTTAGTCGTGGTATTCGTTCTGATTATTATCGAGTTGAGGAGATCGAACGATTTTTAAAAGGCTGTCTTCAAATTGGTAAGCAGTTAAATCAACCCATCACAAAAAAGCATCTATTTTATGTTGAATATGATGATTATTCTGCGAACCGTGCTGAAAATAGGCTAATCCATTCAGCATTAATTCAAGTTCAAAGATGGTCGAAGTGTGAGCATAATCAAAAAATAATAAGAGAGTTAAGGTCATTTTTTGGAGAAGTTCCATATTCAAAAAGCTTTGAAAATGATTTTAAGCTGTGGCAGTTCTCTAAACAATACCGAGGAATGAGTCATTATCAAAAATGTTTACCACTGTTAACTTTAATCTTACATCAGCAAAACCCGTTTACTTTACGAGGAAAAAATAAAGGTTTTTCTTTTTTATTCCCGATGGAAAGTCTATTTGAAAAATATGTCGCAAAAAAATTAAATGTTCACTTTTCAAAGAGGTTTAAATTGACTCAGCAAAAACCTCAAAAACCTTTGGTTGAAAATAACAATGGTAAGGGTGTTTTTATGATGAAGCCCGATTTAGTTATTACTGAAAATAAACAACCTGTTTGTGTGTTAGATACTAAGTGGAAACTTCTTGATGAACAAGTAACTTATGAAAGTGGTAAGTTAGATCCTAAAAAAGGAATTAATCAATCTGATATGTATCAACTTTTTGCTTATGGAAAAAAATATGGAGTGAAGAATGTCGTGTTAATTTATCCTGAATGGAAAAACTTCAAAGAAGAGTTGAGTTTCAAATTCGATGAATATTTAACTCTTACGGTTTTACCCTTTTCTTTAGCAGAAAATAAGCAAAATAATGCTTGTCAGAGTATCTTTAAAACAATCGATAAATTATTTGAAAACAACCGAAAAAGGCTTAAAAAAAGTGATTAACGTAGCAGGTTTTTCATGGAAGGGTTTTAACGCGACTTATAAACATGAAGAAGCGTTTCGTCAAGAATTTATTTGGTGGAGAATAGATTTGAACTTTTTGCTTTAATTTGGTGTGCTGTTCTTGGTGCTGATTATAGACGTTTTAAACTCTGCGATTGAGTCGGTGGTGGATAGA
>DOIV01000319.1:4138-4302 GCA_003511845.1 Flavobacteriaceae bacterium
TGGGTGAAGAATACCATGAACTATCGGGCAGGGAGAAGACAAAGCTTCACTAGCGGTTTTATTGTCGATTGTTTTTGTCGTATTTGTGGATTTTATTCAGTTGAGTAGTTTATACAGCCAGACCAAATGACTTTTACCAATATTCATGACCAAGGATTGTTGGG
>DOIV01000207.1:0-1348 GCA_003511845.1 Flavobacteriaceae bacterium
ACCCTGCGAGCTTTGTGCTAGAATAAAATTTACCATTCTTATTTTCAAAATTAATTAGAACGCAATTGGTATAATATCATTTTATCGGACAACAATAGGATGATTACAATAATCTTTTTAATATTACTGAGGTATCAATAAATGCCAAGCTGATTACTCCTGCTAAAATGAGCAGTTTAAGAATAGTATGTAGTAGCATATAGTTACTTTTAGATTTTGCTTTCTGAAGTAACACCAGAAATACTAAAAGTACAATACCAGAGAAATAGTAGTAATATTTCATTTTGCCTACTTCAGGATGTTTAAGCAAAAAATAAATAGGAGGGATGCACAGAAAAACAATAAGTCCTATAAGCATCTTGGTAAATTTTTCACCATATTTTATGGGTAGTGTCATGTAGTTTACTACGATATCTCCCTGTATAGTTTCTAGATCTTTTATAAGTTCTCGCATTAATAAAATAAAGAACAAAAACGAAGCGTGCATAAAAATTATGTTAGAAAAATTTTTATAATACACAAATATTGCAAAAAAAGGTAACAAAGCGAGAATTGCAGCAGAAAACAACTTTATTAGTGGGTAGAGTTGAAGTTTATGAGAATAAAACCATATTAGGAATATATAGACTGAAAAAAACACAGCAGCTTTCCAAGAAACAATTAAGGCAAAAGCAAAACCTAAAAAGTTCAATGCAAAGTAAATATATAATTTAGTTTTTTGAGAAACAATATTATCAATTTTAGTTTTTTGAGGTTTGTTTACCAAATCTCTATCTACATCATAAAAATTATTGATAATATAACCTGCTGCTATTACACAGGTAGTAGACAATACAATAAAGTAGAGGTCGAGGTTTAATAAAACGTGTTTCAATGAAGCTCCTGGAGAAAATATAAAGATTGAGGCCAAGTATTGAGCGAGCACAATAATAGCAATATTGTAACCTCTAACTACAGAGAGTAAACTGAAAAATTTAAAATAAAAAGGATAATTATTTGGCTTCTTAGGAGTATTGTTTTCTGATTCTTTGAGTAAATCCATAGTACAATGGAATTAAAATCTGTAAACCAATTCTAACTTATAATTTTTTAAGATTTCTTGAGTGTTTTTATAGTCTTCAGTAAATCCTAAAATATAGCCACCACCACCAGAACCACACAATTTTAAGTAATAGGCATTCGTGTCAATTCCTTGTTGCCAAATTTGGTGAAATGCTTTAGGTATCATTGGTTTAAAATTAGCCAATACAACTTTAGAAAGCTGTTTTACATTACCAAATAAGGAGTTTATATTGCCATGTAAAAAATCGTCGATACACGCATCTGTATAATTGGCAAAATCTTCATT
>DOIV01000207.1:1674-2564 GCA_003511845.1 Flavobacteriaceae bacterium
AGCATTCTTCTAAACCCTTCATTCTTCATTTTATTCATAAAAATGTTCACCATCGGTTCGGTTTCACCAACTTGCTCAGAATCTAATAAGAAAACAGCTCCTTTTCCTTCTTTTTGTGACGGAATACCAGTTGCCTCTAAATTATTTTTTGAATTGATTAAAATTGGAATGCTCAAATAACTGTTTAACGGGTCTAAACCAGAACTTTTACCATGAAAAAAAGATTCCATTATAGAAAAAATGGCTTTTAATTTGAGTAATTTATCTCTTGTTAGGTTTTCGAGTACCGTAATTTTATCGTCTGCATATTTATCATAAATAGCAGCAACCAAAGCTCCTGAACTACCAACACCATACCCTTGCGGAATACTAGAATCAAAATACATACCTCTGTCAATATCTTTCTTTAATTCTTCTAATCTAAAATGAGTTAAGTTAGTATCTAAACTAGATAGGTACTGGTAGAATTTCAATAAATTTGAATTGGATTCTTTTGCTATTCCTTCTAAATTTTCTGCTACTTTTAAAGCTCCTTGATAAAAATTATAAGGAATCGCTAAGCCTTTAGAATCTTTAATGATTCCATACTCTCCGAAAAGTAAAATTTTAGCGTAAAATAAAGGTCCTTTCATTTGATTGGTTGCAAATTACGGCAAATATACGATATTCTATGAAATACAATCGAAATACCTTTTGTTTAAACGCTAAGAAATTGACTTTATTTTAAATTTAATCTTCATGAGTTCCATCATAATAGTACATTTTCCAGTCGCCAACCTTTTTGTCTTTTGCATAATTGCCTTCACCTTTTAGTTTTCCACTTTTATAATACTCTTTCCAGGAGGCATTCCGATCTAATTGTTTATAGTTCCCTTTTTCTGAAGCTGTAG
>DOIV01000141.1 GCA_003511845.1 Flavobacteriaceae bacterium
TATTTTGGGTGAATAGTTACCCTAAGTTTTCAAATTTAAGTTGGTATAACTACAATTTATTTTGTTGGTAAAATTAATTTAAATTTTTTTTACTATATTTAAGACAATATTAATTTAAATTTTAAACAAATGAAAAAATTATTTGCTGAGTTTTTTGGTACATTTTGGTTAGTTTTTGGAGGTTGTGGTAGTGCAATTTTTGCTGCTGCTTTTCCTGAATTAGGTATTGGTTTTGCGGGTGTTGCACTTGCTTTTGGTTTGACTGTTTTAACAATGGCTTTTGCAGTAGGGCATATCTCAGGAGGACATTTTAATCCTGCTGTTTCTTTAGGTCTTTGGGCGGGCGGAAAGTTTGAAGGTAAAAACTTAGTAGGGTATATTATTGCTCAATTGGTAGGTGCAATTACAGCTGCAGGATGTTTGTATGTAATAGTTTCAGGTAAAAGTGATTTTACTGACATTGGTGGTTTTGCAGCAAATGGATATGGCACTTTATCACCAGGAGGTTTTAGTCTGCAGTCTGCTTTTATTACAGAATTTTTATTAACCTTATTTTTCTTATTAATTATTTTAGGAAGTACTAATGAAAGAGCACCAAAAGGTTTTGCTCCTATAGCTATTGGTTTAGCATTAACTCTAATTCACTTAATTAGTATACCAATAACTAATACTTCTGTAAACCCAGCAAGATCTATGAGTCAGGCTGTATTTGCTGGAGGGGAATATTTATCACAGGTTTGGTTATTTTGGCTAGCACCAATATTAGGAGCTATTGTAGCTGGTTTTATTCACAAATCTTTTTTTGATAACGAATAAACACATTAGTCTTAAGAATTCTGGGTAAAGAGCCCTCAAATTACAACTCTCAAGTTGTTGAGGTCGATAAATTAAATGGTTTTACTTTTTTAGCACAACACCTAAAATTTAGCCTATCTTTTGTTTTGCAGTACTTTGAGTACGAAACAGAAAGTTTTAATATATAATTTGGGTTATTACTAATTTTAAAACCAATAAATTATGCTCTTTTAATTACTTTTGTAAACCTAAACTAATTCAAAAATAATCATGCTTAAAAAAATAGTACTCATAGCCCTAATTTCTTTAGTCTTTATTTCTTGTTGGAAAGATAAGAGTCCAGAAGATTTAATTCGTTTAAAAGAGAAATTCAAATCGCAAGTCAATACTTTTGAAAACAAGAAAGAAAAAGCAAATAAACACGTAAACAAAGGCTTAGAATCTTTAAATGCATTAAAATCAGCTTTAGAAGACACTAAAAACGAGGATAAAGAATTTGCCAAGGTGTATGGCGATTGGGAAAAAGTAAACAAACGTGTTGAAAAACTCAATAAAGAATATGAAGACTTAAAAACTAAAGCATCCAATCTCTTTACAGCTATGGAAACACAGACCAATAGTTTGAGTGATGAAACCAGTAAAAAAACATTGTTAAGTGCCATAACTAAAGCTCGTAAAAAATATGATGGTACGTTAGAAAACACATCTAAAGCTATCGGAAAACTACGTTTGCTACACGGTGATGCTGTTGAAGTAGTAAAAGCTTTAGAAGTAGCTGCGGCTTTAAATTCTTTTGATAATATTAACGATCAACTAAAAGGGATAGAGTCTCGTGTTGAAGGTATTATGAAAGAACTTAATGTTGCCGTTGTTGAGAGTAAAAAATTATACGAAAAGAAAATTACCGAGTTGGGGGAGTAGTTTTCCTTTATAAATCCTTACCTGTAAAATAGGAAGTCAACAATAATCCCATAGAAATGGTAGGGAAAGGGTCAAACTCCCCAATCATTACATGAGCGAAAAAAGCCAATAGAAAATTGAAGAAAAAACCAGCATAAGCCAATTGTACTAAAAACTTATTTTTTTTGTATAAAATAATTATAGAGCCTACAATTTTAGCAATAGCTAACGGGTAAATAAGGTAGGTAGGATATCCATAACTCACAAAATAAGCGACTAATCTGTCATAAAAAACAAAGTATAAGATTCCAGTAAGTATCAATAAACTAAAAAGTGTAATTGTTGTTATTTGATGGATATCTCTTTGTTTAAACATAAATTGAGTTTAACTGTATCAAGCGAATTTAAGATTAAAAAAGCAAAAATTAAATTTTGAGGTGTTTATATTTTATAATCATGCTATTTCACTAAATTTGCACATTAATTTGAAAGAAAATGTATAGAAGTCATACTTGTGGTGAATTAAGAGAGTCACAAATAAATAATGAAGTAACCCTTTCAGGATGGGTACAAAAAGTACGTGATAAAGGATTTATGATTTGGGTAGATATCCGTGATAGATACGGAATTACGCAACTTATTTTTGATGAAGAACGAACATCAGAAGAGACCATTAGACTTGCAAAAACCCTAGGTAGAGAATTTGTTATTCAAGTAAAAGGAACTGTCATTGAGCGAGAATCTAAAAACCCAAAGATACCTACAGGGAATATTGAAATTTTAGTGTCTGAACTTACTATTTTAAATAGTTCTAAAACACCGCCTTTTACTATAGAAGATGAAACTGATGGTGGAGATGAACTACGTATGAAATATCGCTATATTGATATTAGACGGAACCTTGTTCGTGAAAATTTAATTTTCCGTTCTAAAGTAAGTATGGAGGTTCGTAATTACCTTTCTAAAGAAGGATTTATCGATGTAGAAACACCATATTTAATAAAATCTACTCCAGAAGGAGCACGTGATTTTGTAGTGCCAAGTCGGATGAATGAAGGACAATTCTATGCCTTACCTCAATCTCCTCAAACCTTTAAACAATTGTTAATGGTTGGTGGTATGGACAAGTATTTTCAGATAGTCAAATGCTTTAGAGATGAAGATTTACGTGCTGATAGACAACCAGAATTCACACAAATTGACTGTGAAATGGCTTTTATTGAGCAAGAAGATATTTTAAATACTTTTGAAGGCTTAACACGACATTTATTAAAAGAAATCAAAGGTGTTGATGTGGCTAAATTCCCACGAATGACCTATGAAGAAGCCATGCAAAAATATGGCAATGATAAGCCTGATATTCGTTTTGGAATGGAGTTTGGCGAATTGAACGAAATAGCACAACACAAAGAATTTAATGTGTTTAATTCTGCTGAATTGGTAGT
>DOIV01000280.1:0-1887 GCA_003511845.1 Flavobacteriaceae bacterium
TTTTTTAAAGAGTTGTTCACGATACCCATCAATAGTTTTCGGACTCAAACACATAACATCAGCAACTTCTTTGTAGGTCATCTCAGTGCATGCTAATTTTAAAAATTCTAATTCTCTATCTGAAAATTCTATTTTAATCGTTTTTTTGTTATTATCTGTATGTAAAGAATGAACTAAAGTATCTGACACTCTTTTAGAATGGTAAAAACCTTCTTTTAGTAGACTGTGTAATGCCTCTAATAATATATCAGGATGGATGTCTTTTAGTAAATACCCTTTAGCACCATTTCTAATCATTTTTAAGATAGAGTTTTCATCATCATCCATAGATAATGCCAATACTTTAATTGTTGGGTAGTTCTTGCTGAGCCATTGTGTGGTTTCTAAACCATCCATAATAGGCATGTTTAAATCCATTAAAGCTATTTCAGGTAGCATAGTAGCATTTTTCAAATCATCAATAAAAGCTTTACCATTTATAGCGTGGTGTGTAACCTCAAAATCATCAAAAGTATTGATTAAACCTTTTAAAGATTGAGCGAAAAGTATGTGATCATCAATTATAGCGATAGTATGTTTAGATTTAGACATGGTTTTTAATTAATGGATAGGTTAAAGTTAAGCAAGCTCCTTTATCTTTTTCAGATTTAAGTTTAATGTTTGTGTTAATGAGTTTTGCTCTACTTTTCATATTGATGATACCAGAGCCTTTTTTGACAGTTTTTTTATCATAACCTACACCATAATCTTGTATTTTAATAATCAGGTGTTTGGTTTTGTAAATAGCAAGAACTTCTAATTTGGTTGTTTTAGAATGTTTCACAGAATTTGATAAAAATTCTTGTACAATTCTAAACAAAATAATTTCATCTTTTTGGTCAATAGCAACAGGTTTTCCTTTAATGATAAAAGAGGCTTTGATAAAATTCAACCTATTAAATCGATCAATTTCTAATTGAATGGCTTCATCTAATCCTATATTTTTTACCATTTCAGGATTTAATAATTTTGATAATGAGCGTATTTCTTGTAAGCTTTTTGAAATAATTTCACCTGTCTCATTAACCAATTCTTTCTGATTCTCTTTTAATTGGGGTTGTAGAATATTCAATTGCATTCTTGCGACGGATAACAATTGTCCTACATTGTCATGCAATTCCCAACTAATATTCTGTAAGGTTTGTTCTTGGGTTTCTAATTGAGATTTGATAATTTCTTCTTTAAAACGTTGTTCGGCTTCTTTTTGCTCATTTAAAAAATCAATTTTTTTATTTTGAAATATGCTAAAAATTATAACGATTACAACCACTAATACAGCCACTGTAAGGCTAGCTATTAGTATTAATATTGTTGAATTACCTTCCATTTAAACACATTCTATATTTTCTATAAAGTTATGATTCTTCTTTGTAAATAGACAATTTGTTTTTAATTACCTTCCGTAATGTATCATTATCTTCTAATAATTTATTTTTTTTATACTGAAAAACACTAAATAGTAATACCATAGCTATTACAGCTATTAATACAACTAGTGTACTAATCAATATGATTATTCTTTCTTGCTCCATATAAATCCGAATGCGAAAATTAGATACATAGCTGTTGCTAATATCAATTTAATAATAAATATTTTTAATACAGCGTTATCATTCGATAACATATAAGAATTCTGGACTACAGTAAACGGAATTGTTGATGTGTAAAAAACTAACAAACCCACACTAATCCAAAAAGGGACAAGCCTATGGAAGCTAATTATTTTATCTGACTGTAATAATTCAATAAAATAGAAAATAACACAAATGGTCAAAAATATGCTCCCAATAATTCTAGGATATACAGCATTTTCGGTAAATAAATGCTGAAAAAACACCCAATTGATTA
>DOIV01000280.1:2258-2801 GCA_003511845.1 Flavobacteriaceae bacterium
AATACATAAAATAATAGGCAGGGAATAGAATAAATGACAAAATATTACCCATCCATAAATTATATTTTATATCGTTTTCATCTGTATAATAAAGATGTAACTCTTTATGAAAATACCCTAAGGTTTCTTTTATTACAATTAACCATAAAATATATAATATATATTTAAAAGCAGTATTTTTATATTTAAAATAAAAAACTACACTAAGAATTGCGGCTATTATTTCTGAAAAGAGAACAGCTTGTCTATAAGGGTCTAGCATAAAAAAATATTACTTGTTATCTTCAGGTGGGCTATTTGTACCATCGTTATACAATAAACCATGCCCTTCTTGAATTGCGGTTAATGTAAAGAAACTAGCCTTGTCAACTTTAGGGCTTTGTTGGGTTTTATATTCGTTATTGTTAAGTACATCTTTTAATAAAAGAATATGATCTTTTCCTTCTTTGGTCTCTAAAGTATAGCCAAGGTGCCTATTATTCTTTTTAATAGTTGGAGCAATAAAAAAAGTTTGTTGATTACTTTGTTTTTTCATGTCATCTG
>DOIV01000279.1:0-2569 GCA_003511845.1 Flavobacteriaceae bacterium
TTAAAGCAGATTTAATTAACGCTTGGGAAAATGAAGCAAGAAAAAGCTGGGACGCTAAATTTTTAAGACCTTAAAAAAATAAACACACCCATATATCTTTTATGAATACTAAAATCCTCTCATTTTTTTTTATTTTTATAGTCACGTTTGTCAATGCTCAAAGACCTGAACCGTTTGTAAAAATGGATAATTACGGTCAACAAGTTTGGGTTGACAGCACTTTGAAAGCAATGACTATTGATGAAAAAATAGGGCAATTGTTTATGATACAAGCGTATTCAAATAGAGATGCTAAGCATCAAGCTGAAGTTGCTAAATTGATTAAGGAATATAAAGTAGGTGGCCTCGTTTTTTTTCAAGGCACACCAAAGAAACAGGCAGAAATGACTAATTTCTTTCAAGAGGTTTCAGATTTACCATTATTAATTGCCTTTGATGGAGAATGGGGTTTAGATATGCGTTTAGACAATACCTATCGTTTTCCTTGGAATATGGCATTGGGTGCCATTCAAGATGAAAGATTGATTGAAGATTTTGGTGTGCTAGTTGGTAAACATCATAAACGTTTAGGAATTCATGTCAATTTTGCTCCTGTGGTTGATGTGAATATTAATCCGAATAATCCGATTATTGGCAACCGCTCTTTTGGTGAAAGTCCACAAAATGTAGCCTCAAAAGCCATTGCTTTTACCAAAGGAATTCAAAATCAATATGTATTAGCAAATGCAAAACACTTTCCTGGTCATGGCGATACTGACACTGATTCTCATTTGGCTCTACCAACCATTCCATTTTCACCACAACGCTTAGATTCAGTAGAATTGTATCCTTATAAAGAACTGTTTAAAACAGATTTGGCAAGTGTTATGGTTGCTCATTTAAGTGTGCCTGAATTAGAGCCGAATACTGATTTACCATCCTCATTATCAAAAAATATTGTAACCGATTTGCTGAAAAACAAAATGAAATTTAAAGGATTAATTTTTACTGATGCTTTAAATATGAAAGGAGCAGCAAACTTTTCAAGTTCAGCAGAAATTAATTTAGAGGTGATTAAAGCAGGGAATGATATTTTATTAATGCCCGAAGATATTCCTGGTTCATTTGTAAAATTAAAACAAGCCGTTGCTGATGGTATTATTACTGAAGCACGTTTAGATGAGTCTGTTTTAAAGATACTGAAAGCAAAATATTGGGCTGGACTTAGAAATTTCATACCTATTAAAACACAAAACATACAAGAAGATTTAAACGGAGTTGATGCTGAAGCATTACATTATAAACTGGTAGAACATTCTACAACGTTATTAAAAAATGAAGAACAGTTATTTCCTATAAAAGACTTGGTAGCTACTAAAATTGCCTATGTAAAATTAGGTGATGATGATAATACTACGTTTATCAATAGATTGAATGATTATGCTCAAGTAGATGTGATTACAGGAAAAAGATTAGATGAAATTATTGAAAAGTTAAAACCTTATAATTTAGTGATTATAGGTTACCACAAATCGAATGCAGGGCCTTGGAGGCGTTTTAAATTTAAGGATCAGGAGTTGGTTTGGTTACAAGAAATTGCAAGAAATAAACCTGTAATTTTAGATATTTTTGCAAGTGCATATAGTTTGCTAGATGTTAAGACTTTTACCAATATTGAAAGTGTTTTAGTTTCTTATCAAAATAGCGTTATTGCTCAAGATGTTTCTGCTCAGCAAATTTTTGGAGCTTTAACCACCAAAGGTAGATTGCCTGTATCTATACCTAATGAATTTTCAGAAGGAACGGGTTTTGATTCTGCAAATCTCTACAGACTTTCTTATGGTTTGCCTGAGCAGGTTGGTATGAGTAGTGAAAAATTAGAACGGATTGATTCTTTAGCCAAAAAAATAATTAAAACGAAAATGGCACCAGGCTTACAAGTGTTAGTGGCTAGAAAAGGAAAAGTTGTGTATAGAAAGAGTTTTGGTTATCATACTGGTAAAAAAACAACTAAAGTACAAAATAATCATTTGTATGATTTAGCATCAATTACAAAAATTCTAGGTGCTTTACCCTTAATTATGAAAGCTGAAGAAGAAGGTAAATATACATTAGAAACACCTATTGCAGATATTTTTCCAATATTAAAAAATACTGATAAAAAAGGGATTACTGTAAAAGAAGCCTTGTCTCATTTTGCTCGTATAAAAGCTTGGATACCTTATTATTTGAAAACATTAGATAGTGTTACGCAAAAACCATCAAGAGAATATTATAGAAACAAACCGTCAAAAAAATTCTCAATTTTAGTAGCTAAAAACTTGTATTTAAGAACGGATTATAAAGATAGTATGTATCAGGCAATTGCAGATTCACCTTTATTAACCAAGAGAAGATACAAGTATAGTGGGCTCGTTTTTTACCTTTATAAAGATTATTTTGAAAAGACTTACAATCAGTCAATGGATGAGTTAAATGATTCATTTTTCTACAAGCCCTTAGGTGCAAATACATTAGGTTATAAACCATTAGATCATTTTTCTAAGAGAATTATTGTGCCTACAGAAAGAGATTTGTATTTTAGAAATCA
>DOIV01000279.1:2953-3108 GCA_003511845.1 Flavobacteriaceae bacterium
TTGTTTTCTAATGCTAATGATGTGGCTAAAATGATGCAAATGTATATGAAAGAAGGTTATTACGGTGGTAAACGTTATTTCAAGCCAGAAACTATTAGAAAGTTCAATAAAAGGTACTATTCTAAAGAAAAAAACAGAAGAGGTTTAGGTTTTGA
>DOIV01000123.1 GCA_003511845.1 Flavobacteriaceae bacterium
ACTTTTATTTGTGCCAACCCTATACCAGATAAAATATTTGAAATTCGGTAATTATAACCAATTTTTGAATGTTGATAATGTGGTGCATCATCTTTAGCTTGAGTAGCTAAGTGGATAATTGTTTCTTTTATCTTTTTTGATTTACAAATCAATGCTCCTCCTGCTGATGTTGTAATTATTTTATTACCATTAAAGGATAAAATACCGATATCTCCAAAAGTTCCGCATTTTTGTCCATTGTAGGTGCTTCCTAGTGCTTCAGCGGCATCTTCAATTATTGGAATTTCGTACTCTTTTGCAATATTATGTATTTCATTAATCTTATAAGGCATCCCATATAAATGGACAGCAATAATTGCTTTTGGCTTTTTACCTTTAGAAATCCGATCTTTAATCGCTTGTTCTAAAAGATTAGGGCAAATGTTCCAAGTATCACTTTCGCTATCCACAAAAATGGGCTTGGCACCAAGATATAAAACTGGGTTTACAGATGCAGAAAAAGTAAAACTTTGACAGATAACTTCATCATCCCGCTCAACTCCTAATTGAATTAAAGCCAAATGTATTGCTGAAGTTCCTGAATTTAGTGCGACAACTTCAATGTCATCATTTAAATAATCTTGAATAGCATTTTCAAACTTATCAATATCTGGCCCTACAGAAGATACCCAATTCTCAGATAAGGAATTTTGTATGTATTCCAATTCTTCACCAGTTAGGTGAGGTGGAGAAAGCCATATTCTGGAGTTCATAGTTTTGGTGAGTTCAAATTAAAAACAAAGATATAAAAAATTAAATTTTATTGATATTCAAATCACTTTGATTATTTTTACAAAATGATTGTTAATTTTATACGTTAATTTATAAAATCAAGGAATGATTTAATTTTTATGAAAGATAAAGTTTATAAAATAATAGTTGTTATTGTATTGTTTTCCTCTCTTTTTATTGTTGGACAGGAACAAGGAGATAGTTATAAAACGTTTGGTGTTATACCACAAGGAGTGAAAGATTCTTTACATCAGCAATTAAATAGGGCAACTGATTTTAAAGATAGAGCTAAATTACTTAAAATTATAGCAGAGATTCACATTAAATTGGGTAATACCGATTCAATCATTTATTATGGAAATTCTTTAAAAGAAGAGGCTTTAAATAAAACACCTGAAGGGTTAACTAATGCTTTGTGGTTGTCACGTTCTTATGTTATTTTGGGAAAAGGAAGTCTTCAAAAGGGGCTTTATGATGATGCTATGGAGTATTATTTACAAGGTATCGAAATTTCTCCAGTTGAAAAAAAACCATTATTACATTATCAACATAAACTAGGTCTAGCATTGGTTTATATTGAAAAAGGGGTGTATAAAGACGCAATGAAGATACTTGATGAATGCCTTAATAAAAGCGATGACCTAGAATTAACTGCATTTGCAAAAAAATATTATGGAGATATTTATTTACAAAAAGATGATCTAGTTGAATCAAAAAAATACTACAAAGAGGCGATGCTAGATTTTAAGAAATTAAAATTAGAAAAACCTCAGTTAAAAATACAGGTAAGTCTAGGGACTATTGCAATACTTGAAAATGATTTTGACAATGCTTACAAACATCTTAAAGAAGTGAAAAACAAATCATTAGAAAAAAAATATTACGATTTACATATAGCTGCAGTATTAAGAATTGGGCATATTTATAGTCATAATAAACAGTATGAAGAAGCTCAAATTGTATTGTCAACCGCTTATGTAAATGCTGTACAATGGAATCAATTAGAATTGCAAAAAACAATTGCAAAAAGTATGATAGCTCTCTATGTAGAAACTGAAGATTATAAAAATGCTTATAATTTAATGACACAATATGAGGAGGTTTCAAGTCAAATTATTAACAATCAAAAGAGAAAAGAAGTAAAAGAACTTGAAATTAAATACCAAACGGCTCAAAAAGAGAATGAAATTTTAACACTTCAAGAAGAGCAGCTTTTAAAAGAAAGTGAAATTAAAAGACAAAAAACTATTAAAAATGCATTTTTAATCGGGTTTTTAGTTGTCTTAATACCTATCATCGCTTTGTTGTACATGTATTATCAAAAATTACAAGCTCAAAGTCAACTGAATGTAAAGCAAGAAGAAATTAACAGGCAAAAAGTAGCATCATTAATTAAAGGGCAAGAGCTAAAACTGGTAAAAGCTTCAATTGAAGCTCAAGATGAAGAAAGAGGAAGAATAGCAAGAGAGTTACATGATAGTATTGGTGGTAATTTAGCAGCAATTAAATTACAAATGAATAATTTAAATGATAAAGCAGCTATAAAAGATGCTATTGTAAATCAGTTAGATGAGACTTATCAACAAGTTAGAGAAATTTCTCATAATTTAATACCAAGTAAATTTAGCCAAAATGCATTTACTACTTTAATTAGTGAGTATATTGATAAATTAGATAAAGCTTCTGACCAAGACATTACTTTTAATCCTTATCCAAAAGATAAAATAAATGCTTTAGATGAAAATTTACAAGTTGAAGTTTTTAATATTTTACAAGAGTTGTTGACCAATACATTGAAACATGCAAAAGCAAAAAATGTAGAAATTCATGTAAACATTCATAATAAAACCTTGCAAATGTTGTTTGAAGATAATGGTGTTGGTTTTGATAAAGAAAAAATGCGAACAGGTATAGGTTTACAAAATATAAAAAGCAGATTAGAAGCATTACAAGGAAATATAAATATAGATTCAACAATTAATAGAGGTACAGCGGTTACCATTGAAATCCCAATAAATTATGACACTTCAAACTAAAAGACTAATTGTAGTAGATGACCATAAAATGTTTTTAGATGGTTTATTAAGCATTATTGCTAATGACTCTGATTTTCAAATTGTTATGACTGCAAATAGTGGTGAAAATGTGATTAAATTCGTTGACAATACTAAAGGAGAAAATATAGATTTAATCATTACTGATATTAGTATGCCAGATGTTACCGGTATAGAATTAAATAAACATATAAAAAGCAATTATCCAAATATTAAAACCCTAGTAGTTAGTATGTTGCATGATTCAAAGACTATACATACACTGACAGAAGATAATGTAGATGGTTATGTGCCGAAGAATGCTGAGAAAACAGAATTATTATTGGCTATTAAAACTATATTGAAAGGAGAAAAATATTTTTCAGAAAGCATCAAGCAAGCATATATGAACAGTATGTTTAATAAAGAGAAAGATGTCATCACAGCTTTAACAAACAGAGAAAAAGAAGTCTTGAAACTTATTGCTGAAGAATTTACGACTCAAGAAATAGCAGATCAACTTTTTTTAAGTAAGCATACTATAGAAGGGTATCGAAAAAATCTAATCTCTAAACTAGAAGTTCGTAACCTTGCTGGTTTAACCAAATATGCAATTAAACTAGGTTTGTTAGATTAA
>DOIV01000205.1:0-2583 GCA_003511845.1 Flavobacteriaceae bacterium
GCAGCAACATGAAAAATAATGTTGAAGCATTTTTCTGTTAATTGAAATAGATTAAACGAGTTCATAAATAAATTAATAAGAGACTATACCCAATGAAGCCCAAAATTTTATATATTCAAACTCATTATTATCATGGTAAACAACCTAAGTTTTTAAAAGAATTGAAAAAGCGTAAAGACATCATTATTATTTGGCAGTCAGACTTAACAAGTGATTCTATAAAAAATGCTACAGGAATTATTACAACTATGCATTTAGACCAGTTAGGAATGCTTTCTTTTTCTTCTGAACTTGAAGCCTTTTTAAATAGAGGAGGTCGTTGGTTTTTCAATGGTCATATGATGCGTCCTTTGGTTTTTGGATTGCAAAATTATATCCCCATAAAGGAATCTGGAAAACAAGGGTTGGCACTAACACCCTTAGCTGACCATCCTATATTTAAAGGGATAGACCGTTCTAAGTTTGGTGAGAGTAAAGGAGTTGCTGGGTTTTATGGACGAGGGCATAACCCGATGCCTCGAGGTGCAACAGCTATTACTGGTATTGGTACAAAAAAAAACCCCCTTGATTGGGATTGGAGTATCTCCAATAGCGGGCAAAAATCTGGACGAATATTTTCTCATGCAGGAAATACCTTACTAAGTGTTGCGGGAGATGAAGAGGCTACAAAACAATTAAGAGAAAATATTTTTTCATGGACATTATCAAAAGATAACTTATGAGTATTTTAGCAATTCACCCAGGAGCCTATTATCATATTGAAAGCCTTGAAAATGAACGGTATGCTCATTTTTTTGACAAGCTGGTACGTCCAGAAGAGCTAGAAAATGTGTTATTAGAAGATTATAATGTAGTTGTTGTACCCTGTCGCACGCCAGCAAATCGTATAATACCATATAAAAAGCAGTTGTTGGCTTATTTGGAGCAAGGAGGTACAGTAATTGCAACTGGAGAGAGTCACTCAGAATTATGGCTTCCAAAAATTAAGTTTACTACACAATCAACCAATTTTTGGTGGTGGTTAGATAAAGATGAAACATTAGGAGTAAATATTACAAAACCAGAACATAGTCTTTTTCAATATATTGATGAAAAGGCGTTAACATGGCATTTACACGGTTGGTTTAAAGTTCCTAAAGGAGCAGAAATTTTAGCAGTAAACGCCGAAGGAAAACCAATTCTTTATATAGATGAAGTGACAACTAAAGGTAAAATGATAATTACTAGTCTTGATCCGTTTTTTCATCATGGTAGTCATTTTATGCCTTCTACAACTCAGTTTTTAGATGGTTTTTTACCCTGGATGCGTAAAGAACTTGATAAAATTTAAATTTAGCAGTATTATTACTTTTAAAAATTATTTTCATAAAAAAGGCATATTTTAATTGGAGTTCAGGAAAGAATTCTAAATTAGCATTATATAAGGTTTTACAAGACAAATCTATTTGTATAGAAACTCTTATAACCAATCTAAAGAAAAATAAAAGCGTATGATACTCGTTTTTGGTATTGTGATTTGATTTGAAGTTAATTTTAAGGAAACATCAATGAATTTAAAAAATATTAGTCAAGAAGTTAATGAAATAGTGCTAAAAGTAGGTGCTTATATAAAACAAGAACAAGGAAAGGTAAAATCTAAAGAAATATCTGACAAATCTTTGAATAATTTAGTTTCTTATGTTGATAAGACTGCTGAGAAAATGTTAGTAGAAAATTTAAGTAAGATTGTGCCAGAAGCAGGTTTTTTAACAGAAGAAGAAACGGTTGTTCAATCTAAAAAAGCGTTACGGTGGATTATTGATCCTTTAGACGGAACTACCAATTTTTTATTTGGTTTGCCTATTTATTCGGTGAGTGTAGCATTGACTCAAGACGAAGATGTTTTGGTAGGAGCTGTTTATATACCAGAATTAAATGAACTTTTTTATGCAACTAAAAACGGTGGTTCTTTTTTGAATAGCCAATCAATTAATGTATCTAAAACAAAAACAGTTGAAGCCTCCTTAGCTGCAACAGGTTTTCCGTATTATCGTTTTGAAAATATGGAACGCTATATGACTATGTTAGAAAAATATATGCGTACTACTGTTGGAGTTAGACGTTTAGGGTCTGCTGCAGTAGATTTGGTTTATGTAGCTTGTGGGCGTTTCGATTTTTATTTTGAATTTAATTTGAATTCTTGGGATGTGGCAGCAGGATTATTGATTATTAAAGAAGCTGGCGGTAAAACATCTAACTTCGAGGGTTCTGGTAGTGCTTTTTCAGGTAAAGAGATTCTAGCTTCAAATGGAATAATACACGATTTTTTGTTGGATAAATAAAATGTCTTATTTTATAAGAACAAACCTCCTAGAGGTGTAATTTGTCCTAGAAATTTCATTTTCTTTCCTTTAGAATCACTTATAACCAGAGTATAGATACTAAATGAAAATAAAAAAGTTCCTATAATAAAACGATAACCTATATCCTTACCTAAAGGAGTGTCTAAATTAAAACTGAAACCTAACTAATAGGAGTATTGCATCATACATTTGATATTTAACACCAGTTTCAAAGCTAGTTAGCTGGTCTTTTGTTTTGCAT
>DOIV01000205.1:2905-5189 GCA_003511845.1 Flavobacteriaceae bacterium
TTTTGCATCTATAAGTGATCGGTCTTAGGTCTTTTACTGGCCATTAATAATGATATGCTATTGGTGTTAAAATTAAAAAATAAAAGGTTAAAAGGTTAATTTATACCCAAAACCTCTAACATTCAAAATTTGAATAGAACTATCCTGTTTGAGCTTTTTTCTAAGTTTAGTTATAAAAACATCCATACTTCTAGCAGCAAAAAAATCGTCATTTCCCCAAAGTTTATTTAGGATAAGTGATCTATCTAATACTTGATTTTTATTATTAAGTAAATGGAATAGTAAATGGGCTTCACGATGTGTAAGCTGCACAATATTTCCATCTTTATATTGTAGTGTTTGCTTCGGGAAATTAAAAAAATACTCGCCAATTGTTAAAATTTCAGTAGTCTTTTGAAGCTGATTTCTATCCAATAGATTATGAATTCTAACAATGAGTTCTTCCATGCTAAAAGGTTTTTTTAAATAATCATTTCCTCCAATAGAAAAGCCTTCTACCACGTCTTGAGTTTGTGATTTTGCTGTTAAGAAAATTATAGGAATGGTAAGATCTTCAAGACGAATTTCTTTAGCTAAAGTAAAACCATCTTTCTTAGGCATCATTACATCTAAAACCAAAATTTCTGGCTTTTCATTAATATAAGTTTTGTAGGCTTGTTCTCCATCAGCACAAAGAAAAACGTCAAAATTACGTGTTTCTAAGCTTTCTTTGATGATTTGCCCTAAAGCAGGCTCATCTTCAGCCAATACTATACGTATGTTTTTATCCATTTGGCATCAAAATTTTAAACAATGTATTGTTGTCTTTGTCATAAACTATATTGATAGTTCCCCCATGTTTTTCTATAATGTTTTTTGTGTAATACAAACCAATACCAAATCCTTTTACTGTATGAACATCTCCTGAAGAAACTCTATAAAATTGCTCAAAAACCTTATCTTTTTGTGTTTTGTCGATACCATTTCCGTTGTCTTTTATACTAATTATAATATTGTTTTTTGTTGAGGTTAATTCTACAGTAATTAATTTTCCACCATATTTAGTGGCATTGTCAAGAATGTTGCCCAAGGCATTTTGAAAATGAAACTCATCTAAGTTTAAAAGAGTTTGACCAATCATAGTATTAAAACTAAATGTTTTATCTTGATTGATAATTTTATATTTATCAATCAATTTATCAATCATAATACTAATATCAATTGGGGTTTTAGTAAGTGCTAATTCTTCTTGATTTAATATCGCAGTTTCTAAAATTTTTTCAACCATAACATTTAATTTATTTACCTGAGAATCTGCCATTGAAATGTAATTTTCAGTTTTCGATTTATCATCTAAAACATTGAAATTTTTCATTGCTTCTAAGACCGTAGAAATGGTTGCAATAGGTGTTTTAAACTCATGCGTGATATTGTTTATAAAATCATTTTTTACCTCGGCAAGTTGTTTTTGCTTGTAAATTGTTCTTAATAGATACAGTAAACTAGCTATTATACTCAATGACAATAAAAATGATAGTAGAATACTTATAAAAGAATCTCTTAATAAAATAGCAGTTTCATCAGTAAAGAATAATTCTAGGTTACTTCTTGAAGGTAAAAAAGTTGATTTAGAAACTGTTTTTAAATGCTCTTCTGGAAAGTTTTCAAGCTTATAACTTATTGTTTTTGACTTGGTGCTATCGCTTCTAAAATTCCGTTTTGTATACCTGTATTTTAAGGCATATGTAACATCTATTTTATTACGTTCAAACTCATCAGTCAAATAGGAGTCTAGTTTTTTTAAATTCAAACTATCTCTAGAAATAGAAATAAAAACTTTATGTATTAAACTGTCTAAGCTTTTAGGAAATGTTCGGTTTCTACCGTAAAACGGATAAGGGCTTTTTTTTGAATTTCTTAGTAAAACAGGTTTCTGATTTTCTATGATTATAATGTTTTGTAAGGCACTATCAATTTTTTTTCTGAACCCTCGTCTCGAGTTCGTTTGAATAAGAATAGTATCAGTTTTTTTTTCTAAACTTATAGGGTCTAAAGACGAAAAAGTAGCGATGCCTGATTTGGTTAAATGGGCATAATATTCTTCTACAGCGTTGTCTAAGCTTAGTTGCACCTTGCTAATAAGATTTTGTTTATTTATTTGATATTCTCTATAATTCCAATACAATTGAACTGTAATTGTTAGTAGTATTATAATACCAATAAGGTAAACTACCCATTTGTAATTATACTTATTCATGAGTCAAAGTTAAGTACATATATTTTACCATCCGAATTACTTAACAGA
>DOIV01000269.1:0-11811 GCA_003511845.1 Flavobacteriaceae bacterium
CAAAGACCAGCCCTGAAACCAATATTATGACTGCCTTGGTGGCTACATCTAAAGGTGTTTCCAAAACTATTGCATTGGCAGAAAATGTAGATTATTCTAAAATTTCACATTCAATAGGTATTGACACTATTATCAATAAAAAATTATTAGCTGCAAATAGTATTTTTAGATACATAAGAAAGGGTGATGTATTAGAAATTACAACTTTAAATAATCTTAATGCTGAAATTTTAGAATTTCAAGTACGCGAAAATTCAAAAATAACCAAAAGTATTATAAGAGATTTAGATTTCCCTCGTCATGCAACTATCGGTGGCGTTATCAGAGATGGCAAAGGTTATATTGCCTTGGGTGGATTTAAAATTCAACCTGGCGATAAAGTTGTCGTCAGCTGCCTTGCAGATTCCATTACTACAGTTGAAACTTTCTTTGACTAACTAAAATGAAGAACTTAAACATAAAAATCATTTTCCAAATGATGGGCTTATTGCTCCTCTTTAATGGTGCTTTTATGTTTATTTCTAGTGGAATCGGGTTTATATACAAAGATGGTTCAAGTAGAGGAATACTGTTTGCAGGATTGATTACCATTGCCATTGGATTACTATTTAGATTCACCACCAAAGGATTTAAAAAAGAAGTAAAAAAGCGTGAAGGTTACCTAATCGTTACCTTAGGATGGATTTTTATGTCTCTTTCTGGCTCTTTACCTTACCTGCTCACAGAATCAATTCCTACTTTCACCAATGCCTTTTTTGAAACCATCTCTGGATATACCACAACAGGAGCATCCATTTTAGATGATATTGAAAGTATGCCGAAAGGCATCTTGTTTTGGCGTAGCACCACACACTGGATTGGCGGTATGGGAATCATCGTTTTAACCATTGCCGTATTGCCATTATTAGGTATAGGTGGTATGCAACTCTTTGCTGCCGAAGCACCTGGACCTTCTGCTGATAAATTACATCCTAGAATTACAGATACTGCCAAACGATTATGGTATATTTATTTTGGATTAACCGTAGCTGAAACTATCATTTTAAAATTAGCGGGCATGAGTGTTTTTGACGCTATAAATCACGCTATGAGTACGTTGTCTACTGGTGGTTTCTCAACAAAAAATACTAGTGTTGCTTATTGGAATGACAATCCTGCTATACAATACATTATTACGTTTTTTATGATTGTAGCGGGTACAAATTTTGTACTCAGTTATTTTGCTTTTAAAGGAAAATTCAAAAAAATAATTCAAGATGAAGAATTTAAAATTTACATTATAAACATGATTGTTATTAGTACAGTTGTTGCTTTAGTAGTTTATCTTTCAGCTGACGTATCTACTGTGGCAACAGACACGCAAGTTATTGCCCATCCTATGGTTTTAGGAAGATTTGAAAGTGCTTTTAGACATGCCTTTTTTTCAAGTGTTTCTGTAATCACCACTACAGGTTTTGTTTCGGCAGATTTTACCATATGGACACCCTTTTTAACTATGGTATTTTTCTTTTTAATGTTTTTTGGTGCCTCAGCAGGGTCAACCTCAGGTGGGGTAAAATTTGTACGTCATATCATTATGATAAAAAACGGATTTCTAGAATTTAAAAGATCTATCCATCCAAATGCTGTAATTAGAGTAAGATACAATAACAAATCAGTATCTAGAGATATTGTATTTAACATCATCGCATTTTTTATATTATATCTTATCGTGTTTGTTCTCGGCACATTAGTTTTTAGCATGCTAGGTTTAGATTTCACCAGTGCTATTGGTGGCTCAATATCTTCTTTAGGTAATGTCGGCCCTGCATTTGGCTCACTAAGCCCAGTCAATAATTACAACAGCTTACCAACTCTTGGTAAATGGTGGTCAGCATTTTTAATGCTCTTAGGAAGGTTAGAATTGTTTACCGTATTGATACTCTTTACTCCTTACTTTTGGAAAACCAATAGGTTTTAAGCCTCAAAGTTATTATAGAATTACTCCTTACCCTTACAATTATTAGTGTCTGGCACGGAATTAGCTATAAATATACTGACTATAAAATATACTAAAACTGTTCATTTCTTGTTTATAAGTTAGTTCAAGCACAAAAAAACGGAGAATGAATTCTTTTTATTTTAGCTGAATACTAAAAATTTATGATTTTAATTTCAAAATATATCATCCCTAAAAACTATACTGGCTTAGCAGTATACCCTTTTATATTTTTAAAAAACAAATCTTTATCAGACAATTGGGTGCTTATCAATCATGAGCGTATACACTTAAAGCAACAAAAAGAACTACTATGGATTTTCTTCTTTCTATGGTACTTCATTGAATTTACTGTTCATCTTATCAGATTCAGAAATTGGAATAAAGCGTATCATAACATCAGTTTTGAAAAAGAAGCTTATGATAATGAAGGGAATCCAAATTATATAAAAGACAGAGAAAATTGGTCTTTTATAAATTACCTCAAGTAAAATTCAACTTCTTATGACACTTCAAAAGATTAATTTATAACCCAAAATTATTATTAATTAATCGTAAATTGCATCAATTAATTTTTAATTAAATGGAGCAAATTCCAATCTACAAACCAAAAAACAAAGTAAGGATTGTAACCGCAGCGTCTTTATTTGATGGCCATGATGCCTCTATAAACATTATGCGTCGTATTATTCAGGCAACTGGCGTTGAAGTAATTCATCTAGGTCATGATAGAAGCGTTGAAGAAGTAGTAAATACGGCTATACAAGAAGATGCAAATGCTATTGCTATGACTTCTTACCAAGGAGGTCATAATGAGTATTTTAAATATATGTACGATTTATTACAAGAAAAAGGGGCTTCACAAATTAAAATTTTTGGTGGCGGTGGCGGTGTAATTCTTCCATCAGAAATTAAAGAATTAATGAATTATGGAATTACTAGAATTTACTCTCCTGATGATGGTCGTGAAATGGGCTTACAAGGAATGATTAATGACATGATTTCAACCTGTGATAGTCCAACTCTTCCTATTTCGACAAGCTCTGTACAGGCTGGGAAGGAGATTAATGATGTGAAAAATAAGTTGCAAAAAAAAGATATAAATACCATTGCAAGATTAATAAGTATTGCTGAAAACAGACCTGAAGAATACAGAAAACTTGCAAAAGACTTTTCTACATCAGAAAAAAAAGACTCTCCTGTATTAGGAATTACTGGGACTGGTGGAGCAGGAAAATCTTCTTTAGTTGATGAATTGGTACGTCGATTTTTAGTTGATTTTCCAGAAAAAACTTTAGCAATTATTTCGGTTGATCCATCAAAAAGAAAAACTGGTGGTGCTTTACTTGGTGATCGTATTAGAATGAATGCCATTAAAAACAATCGTGTTTATATGCGTTCATTAGCAACTAGACAATCAAATTTAGCATTGTCAAAACATGTCAGTGATGCCATTACAATTTTACAACAAGCAAATTATGATTTAATTATTTTAGAAACTTCAGGCATTGGTCAATCAGATACCGAAATTACAGAACATTCTGATGTTTCTTTATATGTTATGACACCTGAATATGGAGCTGCAACGCAATTAGAAAAAATTGATATGCTTGATTTTGCTGACTTAATTGCTTTAAATAAATTTGATAAAAGAGGTGCTTTAGATGCGTTACGAGATGTGAAAAAACAGTACATGCGTAATAATAATTTGTGGGACACACCAATGGATAAGATGCCTGTTTACGGAACCATTGCATCACAATTTAATGACCCAGGCATGAATAGTTTGTATTGTGCTATTATGGATAAAATATCAACTTCATTTGATGTGAGTTTCGATAGCAAATATCAGATTAGCAGTGAAATGAGTAAAAAACAATTCATCATTCCTCCAAATAGAACACGTTACTTATCTGAAATTACTGAAATCAATCGTAATTATGATAAAACAGCTTTTGAACAAAAAGCAATTGCTCAAAAATTATTTGGAATATTTCAAACAATTCTTTCAGTTGCACTTATCAGTTCTAGCGAAGTCGAGAACGATTTGTTAACTAAAAACGGTCTTAATGAAAAACAGGTTCTGAAACAATCTCAGAATGATACTAGTGATTTTCTAACACTATTATTCAAAGAATTTGCTAAAGCAAAAATGGATTTAAATCCACATCATTGGACAACAATAATTAATTGGAAAACAAAAAAACAACGTTATAAAAACGAAATTTACACCTTTAAAGTTCGCGATAAAGAAATTAACATTAAAACACATACAACTTCATTATCACAATTAGAAATTCCAAAAATCTCATTACCAAAATACGAAGCATGGGGCGATATTTTATATTGGACAATGCAAGAAAACGTACCAGGAGAATTTCCTTTTGCAGCTGGTATTTATCCTTTTAAACGAACTGGAGAAGATCCAACCAGAATGTTTGCTGGAGAAGGTGGACCAGAGCGAACCAATAAACGTTTTCATTATGTAAGTTTAGGTATGGATGCAAAACGTCTTTCAACCGCATTTGACAGCGTTACACTTTACGGAAATGACCCTCACTTAAGACCAGATATTTATGGTAAAATTGGAAATGCAGGAGTTTCAATTTGTTGTTTAGACGATTTGAAGAAGCTGTATTCAGGTTTTGAATTAACCAACCCAATGACTTCAGTTTCTATGACCATTAATGGCCCTGCACCTATGTTACTTGGTTTTTTCATGAATGCAGCCATTGACCAAGAATGTGAAAAGCACATTATAGCAAAGAAATTAGAAAAAGAAGTTGAGAAAAAAATAAATGAAATTTATAAGAAAAAAAAGGTTTCAAGACCAAAATATCAAGGTGATTTACCTGAAGGAAATAATGGGTTAGGTCTGATGTTACTTGGAGTGACAGGAGATGAAGTTTTACCAAAAGATGTTTATACAAAAATAAAACACGAAACCATAAGCAAAGTCCGCGGTACAGTTCAAGCAGATATTTTAAAAGAAGATCAAGCACAAAACACATGTATTTTCTCTACAGAATTTGCCTTGCGGTTAATGGGCGATGTTCAAGACTATTTTATTGAAAATAAAGTTAGAAATTTCTATTCAGTTTCTATTTCTGGGTATCATATTGCAGAAGCTGGAGCAAATCCGATTTCACAATTAGCATTTACATTATCAAACGGATTTACTTACGTAGAATATTATTTATCTAGAGGAATGGACATCAACAAATTTGGCCCAAACTTATCATTCTTTTTCTCTAACGGAATTGATCCTGAATATTCAGTAATTGGTCGAGTTGCTCGCAAAATATGGGCAAAAGCGATGAAATTAAAATATGGAGCAAATGAAAGAGCACAGATGCTTAAATATCATATTCAAACCTCAGGCCGTTCGTTACATGCTCAAGAAATTGATTTTAATGATATCCGCACTTCTTTACAAGCTCTTTATGCAATTTACGACAATTGTAACTCACTACATACTAATGCTTATGATGAAGCCATTACAACACCGACTGAAGAATCGGTCAGAAGAGCTATGGCAATTCAATTGATTATCAATAAAGAATTAGGATTGGCAAAAAATGAGAACCCAATACAAGGTGCTTTTATCATTGAAGAATTAACTGATTTGGTAGAAGAGGCTATCTATATGGAGTTTGACAGAATTACAGAAAGAGGTGGCGTTTTAGGTGCTATGGAAACCATGTACCAACGTAGTAAAATTCAAGAAGAAAGTTTATATTACGAAACATTAAAATATACTGGTGAATTTCCAATAATAGGTGTAAACACTTTTTTAAGTTCTAAAGGCTCACCAACAGAAATACCTAAAGAAGTCATAAGAGCTACAGAAGAAGAAAAACAATATCAAATTGAAGTTGTAGAAAATCTAAATAAAGGAAATGCTAAAATAGTAGCTGAACAATTACAGTTGTTACAAGAAAAATCAATCAACAACGAAAATGTTTTTGCTCAATTAATGGAGGCAACCAAAGTTTGTTCTTTAGGTGAAATAACCAATGCTTTATTTAGTGTTGGCGGTCAATATAGACGTAATATGTAATAAAAATATGGAAAAATTCAATACTTTTTTAGATCAAGCTATAGATTATATTTGGATGTACGGTCCAAAAATTCTACTTGCTGTAATTATCCTATTTATAGGATTTAAAGTTATTAAAAAACTTGTCAAACTTATTGGACTAGCATTAGAAAAAGGTGGAATTTCTCAAAATATTCGCCCGTTTTTAATGTCAATAATTGATGTGCTTTTAAAAATTGCCTTATTATTAATCGCCGCAGCAATAGTAGGAATTGAACTCTCAATTTTTACTGCAATTATTGCAGCTTCTGTATTTGCTATTGGTATGGCATTACAAGGAAGTTTAGGTAATTTCGCATCAGGATTAATTGTTTTATCACTAAAACCTTACAAAGTCAACGACTGGATACAGATTGAAGATAAATTTGGAAAAGTAGAAGAAATTGGAGTTTTTAATACAAAAATTGTTACTCCAGGAAAAAAAACAATGATTATTCCAAATTCAAAAATTACTGGAGAAGTTGTCACTAACTATTCTGAAAAAGGAGTTATAAGATTAGAGATTAATGTAACGATGCCTTATGAAGAAAGTTTCCCTAAAGTCAAAAGTATTATTGTTAATTCTTTGAAAACTGTCAATAATATTTTAGACACTCCCGTTCCTGAAATCGGTATAGAAAGTTTTGATAGTCATAATGTACAAATTACTGTTCGCCCATATGCTAACCCTGATAATTACTGGCAAGTAACCTTTGACACACATGAAGCAATCAAAAAAGCCTTTAGCGATAATGCAATTAAAGTTGCTTATTCTGAAGGTGTTGAATTTGGATCGATTGGTGAATAAATTAGCTAGAAATGTATCTTTTACAAAAAAATATTTGAAATAAATGCATCTTTTTTATATTTTATTAGTCTATTAAGTGAACTTAAAACAGTAATTATGAAAAATACAGAATGTACATGTAATTGTGAAGAATGTAAAAACAATAATTGTGTAAATTGTAGTTGTGACAACTGCACTTGCTCTAATTGTAATTGCTAATCTACCTACAATGACTACACATCAAGTTTGGAAAAAATACTCAGACGATGTAAAACGTTTTATCATCAGCAAAGTAAAAAACACTACTATTGCTGATGATATTTTACAAGATACTTTTATCAAAATTCATACAAAACTTCATACATTAAAAGATGTAACTAAATTAAAATCGTGGATTTTTACCATTACAAGAAACTCCATTTTAGATCATTTTAAACTGACCAATAAAAAAGTTGAAATTGCCAATTTTGAATCTGAAACAGAAATTGAAGCAACCATTCATACTGAAAAAGATTGTTTAAGAGGTATTTTAAAGAACTTACCAAAAAAATATAGAGACCCATTATTCTTGTCAGATATCAAAGGAATGAAACAGGCAGAAGTTGCCCATCAATTAAAACTTTCTTTACCAACTGTAAAATCTCAAATTCAACGTGCACGAAAACTTATTGCACAAGGTTTTATTGATTGTTGCGGATTTGTACTTAACGAAAAAGGGAAACTTGTTGGCGAAATTCAAGAAAAAGAAGATTGTAACGTTTGTAAATAATTTTTATATTTGGTAAAATTCTTAACACATGCAAAAACTCATCATATCCTGCTTATTAATCATCACCTCTGTATCCTGCTCTCAAAAAAAAGAAATTTTCAATGACTATACCGCTTCAGTCAAAGATTTTCAACACAAACTGAATACAGAATTTTCTGATAAAGAAGAAAGTCCTTTAACCGAAGAGGGATTTAAAAAATTCAAGTCTTTAGATTTTTTCCCTATTGATTCTACTTTTAGAATTACTGCAACATTTGAATTGGAAAGCAATCAGAAAATTTTTGAAATGCCTACTACAACCGAAAGGTTACCTATTTATAAAACATATGGAAAAGCATTATTTATTATAGATGGAAAAGAGCTTGTATTACACATTTATCAAAATCAAGAATTGATTAAAAAAGAAGGTTTTAAAAATCATTTATTTATTCCGTTTATGGATACTACTAATGGAAATGAAACTTATGAAGGCGGAAGGTTTATCGATTTAGAGATTCCTGAAGGCAATACCATCATTATTGACTTCAATACTGCTTACAATCCGTACTGTACATACAATCACAAATACTCCTGCCCTATTCCACCAAAAGAAAACAAATTAGATGTAGCTATAAAAGCAGGAGTAAAAGCTTATAAAAAATAATTTATGGATATTAAAGAAGATTTAATTTTAGCCCATAAAAGGATAGAACCATACATTCATCACACACCAGTAATTACTTCACAAACTTTAAATAAAATGGCTGGTGCTGAGTTGTTTTTTAAGTGCGAAAATTTTCAAAAAATGGGAGCCTTTAAAATGCGTGGTGCCATGCATGCTCTTTTGCAATTACCAATTAAACAACAACAAAAAGGAGTTGTAACTCATTCATCAGGTAATTTTGCTCAAGCTTTGGCATTAGCTGCTCAAAATTTAGGGATCAAAGCCTATATTGTAATGCCAAATGATGCTCCAGAAGTTAAAAAAAATGCTGTTAGAGATTATGGCGGAATTATTACTGAATGCGAACCTACCTTAGCAGCTAGAGAAGCAACAGCCCAACAAATTCAAATAGAAAAAGGAGCTACTTTTATACATCCGTTTAATAACTTTAATGTCATTTTAGGTAATACTTCTACAGGAAAAGAATTGTTAGAAAAACACCCAAATTTAGATGTTATTGTTGTGCCTGTTGGTGGTGGTGGTCTAATTTCAGGCATCGCTTTAAGTGCTATAGCATTTGGTAACAATTGTAAAGTAATCGGTGCTGAACCTTTTAATGTTGATGATGCGTATCGTTCTTTAGAAAGCGGTATTATAGAACAAAATAAGACTACAAATACGATAGCAGACGGACTTAAAACTTCTTTGGGTGATATTACTTTTAATATTATCAATAACCATGTAGAAAAAATAATTAGAGTTACCGAAGAAGAAATTATCGAGGCCATGCGACTTATTTGGGAACGTATGAAAATTATTATTGAACCTTCAAGTGCTGTTGCTTTAGCAGCTGTATTAAAATCGAAATCTGAATTTGCCAATAAAAAAGTTGGTATTATCCTTTCTGGTGGCAATGTTGATTTACAGCAATTACCATTTTAAATTACACTTTAGTGTAGCCATTTTTGTATATAAGTTTATACCGACTGTTAAGTCTGTCTATTAACTTCTCTTCTCTTGAATACTTTAGTTAGGTTGTGGTAGGTAAAATCAAATGTGCAATTCTCATCAAATAGATTTTAAACTCATAGTTTCTGTATCTAAAACATTACAAACTTATGGCTCAACTACCTAATCAATTTTTTATATTTAATTCGCTTCGGTATTAAATCACCGCCCAAACGTTTCTTTTTATTTTCTTCATATTCAGAGAAACCTCCTTCAAAGAAATATACTTGACTATTTCCTTCAAAAGCTAAAATATGTGTACATACTCTATCTAAAAACCATCGATCATGACTAATGACCACCGCACAACCTGCAAAATTCTCAAGACCTTCTTCTAAGGCTCTTAGAGTATTTACATCTAAATCATTTGTAGGCTCATCTAATAACAAGACATTCCCTTCTTCTTTTAATGTCATTGCCAAATGCAATCGGTTACGTTCACCTCCAGAAAGTGCTGACACTTTTTTATTTTGTTCAGATCCTGCAAAATTAAATCGGCTCAAATATGCTCTTGAATTGACTTGTTTACCTCCCATCATTACCAATTCTTGTTCATCAGAAAAATTTTGCCAAATTGTTTTGTCTTGGTCAATATTTGAATGTGCCTGATCTACATAAGCGATTTTTGCAGTTTCACCCACAATAAATTCTCCTTTATCGGGTTTTTCTTCGCCCATTATCATTTTAAAAATAGTGGTTTTACCAGCACCATTCGGACCAATAATACCAACAATACCTGCTTGAGGCAAGTTAAACTCTAAATTTTCATATAATAATTTATCACCAAATGCTTTTGAAACACCTTTAGCTTCAATCACATTAGTACCAAGTCTAGGACCATTCGGTATGTAAATTTCTAATTTATCATCCAATTGTTTTTGATCTTGACTCATCAATTTATCATAGTTCTTCAAACGAGCCTTTTGCTTAGTTTGTCTTCCTTTTGCACCTTGACGAACCCAATCCAATTCTCTTTCTAACGTTTTTTGACGTTTAGAAGCTGTTTTGCTTTCTTGTGCCAAACGTTTTGATTTTTGATCTAACCACTCTGCATAATTTCCTTTCCAAGGAATACCTTCTCCCCTATCGAGTTCAAGAATCCACCCCGCAACATTGTCTAAAAAATACCTATCGTGCGTTACTGCAATCACAGTACCTTTATATTGTGCCAAATGATGCTCTAACCAATGTACAGATTCTGCATCTAAATGGTTGGTAGGCTCATCTAACAATAAAATTTCTGGTTCTTGCAATAATAATCTACATAAAGCCACTCTTCTACGCTCACCACCTGACAATACTTTAATTGGTGTATCTGGTTCTGGAGTACGTAAAGCATCCATAGCAATTTCTAATTTTGTATCTAATTCCCATGCGTTTGAAGCATCAATTTTGTCTTGTAACTCGGCTTGTTGAGCCATGAGTTTTTCCATTTTATCAGCATCAGAATAAACTTCTTCCAAACCGAACATGTCATTAATTTTATTGTATTCATCTAATATTGCTACAGTTTCTGCCACACCTTCTTTAACAATATCCAATACAGTTTTAGTCTCATCTAATTGAGGCTCTTGTTCTAAATAACCAACTTTATATCCTGGAGAAAAAACAACATCTCCTTGGTAATTTTTTTCTACTCCAGCAATAATTTTTAACAAAGTAGATTTACCCGATCCGTTCAAACCTAAAATACCAATCTTTGCTCCATAAAAGAAACTCAAATAAATATCTTTTAATACTTGTTTATTGGTACTTTGATAGGTTTTCGAAACCTTATTCATCGAAAAGATGACTTTTTTATCGTCAGACATTCTTGTAATATAGTTATTAAGTTATTGGATAATTTGTAATTGATTATTAGATTTTATTCTAATATATCAGAAATTTAGATTCAGAAATTGCAAATCTATTACACTCTTCCTTTTAGTGCATTAAACACCCAAGCTATGGCAAAGAAACCAACGCCTACTGCTGCAAACCCCCAGCCTGCTACTTCATTATATCTAAACGCACCGAGTGCTATCAAGCCAAGTCCAACAATAATCATAATTAATGTTGCATAGCCTAATACTGTATTTTTATTCATCATCATAATCTTACCAGATTTGTAGTTAGTTGAGTTTATCCTCTTAATTTCAATTCTTTCATTACCTTATTAAAAGTATCAGAAGTTGGTCTTAAATAAACCTCATCATCTACAAATAATGTTGGAAACCTTAAAGCACCATCATACAATTCTCTAGTGTGTTTTTCAACTTCTTTATCGTCAACAACACTCTTATATTCAAATGGAATTTCTGCCATCCTTAAAAAATTCTTAAATGCAACGGTCTGTGCATCTCCTTTTTTTCCGTAAATTAATATTTTCATCTAGCTATGAATTAAAAAATTATTGGCTCAAATATACAAAAACTAAAATCATATACTATTAATAAGTCAGTATCTAACATTTTTGTATTTTAGCACTCACTTATTGTAAACTATTTTATGGATATTGATTTCAATAAAAACGAAGATTATAATAAACTAAAAGTAACTGAATTAAAAA
>DOIV01000269.1:12132-13731 GCA_003511845.1 Flavobacteriaceae bacterium
TATAAAGGAGGCGGTGAAAAACGCATAGAAAAGCTTCATGCTAAAGGTAAGATGACGGCTCGTGAGCGTATTACCTACCTATTAGATTCAAACAAAAAAAGTATTGAAATTGCTGCTTTTGCGGGTGATGGAATGTATGCTGAACATGGTGGTTGTCCGTCTGGAGGAGTAGTTATCAAAATAGGATACATTAAAGGCAAACAATGTATTGTAGTTGCCAATGATGCTACTGTAAAAGCTGGTGCTTGGTTTCCAATAACCGGAAAAAAGAACTTAAGAGCTCAAGAAATTGCCATTGAAAACAGATTGCCAATTATCTATTTGGTAGATAGTGCTGGTGTTTATTTGCCGATGCAAGACGAAATTTTTCCTGACAAAGAGCATTTTGGCAGAATTTTCAGAAATAATGCCATCATGAGTAGTATGGGTATTACACAAATATCAGCTATCATGGGCAGTTGTGTTGCTGGTGGTGCTTATTTACCCATTATGAGTGATGAAGCAATGATTGTAGATAAAACAGGAAGTATTTTCTTAGCAGGTAGCTATTTGGTAAAAGCTGCAATTGGAGAATCTATCGATAATGAAACGCTTGGTGGGGCAACTACGCATTGTGAAATTTCTGGTGTAACCGATTATAAAGCAAAAGATGACAAGGATGCTTTGGACAGAATAAAAAATACCATTGCTAAAATAGGCGAATTCGAAAAAGCTGGATACAACAAAATTAAAGCAAAACAACCTAGAGAAAATCCAGAAGAAATTTACGGAATTCTACCTAAAGAACGGCATGACCAATACAATATGCACGAAATCATCAAACGTTTGGTTGATGATTCTGAATTTGACGAATACAAAGCTGATTATGGTAAAACACTAATTACTGGCTATGCTAGAATCGAAGGTTGGGCAGTTGGTATTGTTGCCAATCAACGTAAAGTGGTAAAAAATGCCAAAGGAGAAATGCAGTTTGGTGGTGTTATTTATTCTGATTCTGCCGATAAAGCCACACGGTTTATTGCGAATTGCAATCAGAAGAAAATTCCCTTAGTGTTTTTACAAGATGTTACTGGTTTTATGGTAGGTAGCAAATCTGAACATGGTGGCATTATAAAAGATGGTGCTAAAATGGTCAATGCAGTGAGTAATTCTATAGTTCCTAAATTTACTATTATTATAGGTAACTCTTACGGTGCTGGTAATTACGCTATGTGCGGTAAAGCTTATGACCCAAGACTTATTTGTGCTTGGCCTAGTGCAGAACTAGCAGTAATGAGCGGTAATTCTGCTGCTAAAGTATTGCTACAAATAGAAAAAGCATCCTTATTAAAACAAGGAAAAAAAATCACCAAAAAAGACGAAGAAGAATTGTATAACACTATAAAGTCACGTTATGACACACAAACATCACCTTATTATGCTGCTGCAAGAATTTGGACAGATGGTATTATTGATCCACTAAACACCAGAACGTGGATTTCTATGGGAATAGAAGCTGCCAACCATGCTCCTATTGAAAAAAAGTTTAATTTGGGAGTAATTCAGGTATAGGTAGACGGTAGACAAAATTAAAAAATATAATAGGTTCTACTACAAATT
>DOIV01000256.1:0-3432 GCA_003511845.1 Flavobacteriaceae bacterium
ACAAAAGCACCTTTAAAAACTTCAATGATGTTTGGTTTGGTCAATATTGCCGTAATTATAAATGAAAAACTCATGATAAGCACAAGACTAATTAGAGCTCGTTCTAGAAATTTATAATTCCCTATAAAAAGAAAAACAAAAGCTATAAACCCAATTAAAATACTTAAATAATTTAGTGTTAAATTTCCTGCTTGAAATCTAGCATCACCTAAGACTGTTTCTAAACCCATAACACCTCCACTAATATTACCAGCTTGATATGCAGCATTTCCAATAACAATAGCTAAGAGAATTAAAATCAAGGCAAACCTTCTTAATAAAGGGCTTTTTATTTCATTTCTAATAACTTCTGACAATCCTTTCTGACTTATAACACCTAAACGTGCAGCCATCTCTTGTAAAAGAATTGTAGCTACAATAGACAATACCATAGCCCACAGAAGACTGAACCCGAATTGAACTCCTGCCAAGGAACATAAAGTAACTGTTCCTGGGCCAATAAAAGCAGCAGCAACTAGTGTACCTGGTCCAATATCTTTAAACCATTTTTTAATCATCAGATAACGAATTGAGTGCATAAATAGCAAAACTACCCAGCCAATGTCCTCCTTCATAACTATCGCCAACTACATGAGGTAATGAATACTGAATATGCTTTTTAGCCACCAACTCTAAATGTTTATACTCAGGCAGTCCTTCTGCAATTTTATTCAAACTCCACGCTCTTGAAAAATTCACTCCATCTAAATGCACTAATTTTCCATCTGATCTATCAGAGACTTTACCTGTTTCTAAGCTGTACTTTTTATTTTTTAGTTGTGGCAAGAATTTATTCAACCAAAGTTTGAATTCCTTTTTAGGCAACACACGCTTCATTAAAGCAGCTTCTTCAAGGCATGGAGACAGGAAATCAAATCCGCCAGACTCCCAAGAAATCGGGCAATTTTCGTCAGATAAATAAAAATCTTTTGCTCTTTTCTCAATCACATTTTTTAACGCTTCATGATTTGTGGTATTGGCATAATCCCACGCAAAAGAGAGACCGAAGGCTGTATTTGGATGCTCTCCGACACGAATGGGATAGTTGAGTTTTGGTAAAAAATCAATATACTTTTGTACTATTAAATCGGTTAAGGGCTGTAAATTTTCTTCTAATTCTTTTGCTATCGGATCGTTCCAAGTATAGATTTCTTCAGCCAATTTAAGTAACCAAGCCCAACCATACGTACGCTCATACGACTTATTATACTTGGTCATAAAATAACTAACCTCTACTTCAATATTCTCTTTAGAGAGGTGTTTAAGGAGTTTTAACTTCGCCTTATTAGCTTCTTTAATTTCAGGATACTGCTTCAATAACGATACTAAGCTCCAATGCCCATGCACAGCAGAATGCCAGTCAAAACAACCATAAAAGGCAGGGTGCAAAGCTTTAGGAGACTGCAAATCTTCTCTACTACCAATAGTTTGATTTAACTTATTAGGATACTCTGTATCCATACAATGCAATGGCAATACAGAAAGTCTGTTTGCTTCAGTTAGTGTTAATTTTTTAAGCGAGGTGTTAACTGAAATATATTTCTGATTTTTTGTTTGTGAAAAACAAAACAAAGAGAAGAAAATGATAAAAATGGTATAAAAAAATTTCATGCTAAAATTTTATACTAGATACCTAATGAGCATAAATATTTATTCTTTATAAATATCTCTAAAATTAATAGACACTATGGAGTATTGATATTTACTATTGAGAATGTTTATACAATTCAATAGTAGACTTTTCAAACTTATGAACACCTTTAACTTTATGCAAATCTGCTTTATCATCAATATTAAGTAAAAAATCTGAAAGCTTATCTAATACCGGATGTTGATCATTGGAGTTAATTTGAATATTTTCTCCTTCAAAGGTCTCAATAATATAAGTATATTTTGGAGTATTATTACGTTTAGAATGTTGTTCCCAGTTTTTATCAATATTACGTAGCTGACTTCTATTCAATATTTTTTTTAACTGATAAATATCGTCCTTAGAAAGCTCTCCTTCAAAACTTCCTTTTTTATCTGAATATGCTTTACCCTTGTAATATACAGTCCCATCAATATTGATCTGAACAGATATTGAAGGGCAAGTACCAAAACAAGTGGACGAATGAAAAGTTAGTTTTTTGAAATTTACTTTTGATAATAACGCACCTCTATTATAAAAAACATATTGTTTTTCTTTAGAGAAAAGACTATGATCTAATTTTTTATATTCGTTATTTTCAATTTTTTCTTTTTCTATGACAGGAACAAGTACTAACTTATTCTTTTTAAGCTCTTTAATTTGAAATTGAAATTCTTCAGTTTTAAAATCACCAGCAGTTCTATAATTTACTTTAAATGATATTTTTTTATTCTCAAGATCAAAAAGTACTTCTTGTTTTTTATTGTCAAAATTATAAACAACCGAACCGTCATTAAACCTTAAATAATCTAAATCTTTATTAATCCATTCTGTTTTGGTCAATAAATCATTTGTGCTTGCTTTAGAAGACTGGGCTTTACTAGTTAAAGTAGCTAATAAAATTAGTGTAAAAAGTAAGTTTCTCATTGTAGGGGTTGTTTTAATACTATTCAAATCTAACAAGTTTTATTCTAAAAAATGTATTTTTAACACTATTTTTTTCTAAAACTACCTTTTTCTCTGTCATAATTGGGTTTTAGAAGCTAGCCTAACCAACCTTCTCTGTCTAAACTTCTGTATTGAATGGCTTCTGAAATATGATCAGGACTTATATTTTTTGCACCGTCTAAGTCAGCAACCGTACGAGATACTTTTAAAATCCGATCATAGGCTCTGGCTGATAAATTTAAGGCTTCCATAGCAGATTTTAATAAGGTCATAGAAGCATCATCTAACTTACAATGCTCTCGTATTTGCTTAACATTCATTTGAGCATTATAATGTACAATTTTACTGTCAGCAAAACGAACAGTTTGCAATTCTCTTGCTTTTGTAACTCGTTCACGAATCACCTTACTCGGTTCTCCTTTTCTAGTTTCTGACAACTTTTCAAAAGGTACAGGTTGTACTTCAATATGAATATCTATCCTATCTAGCAGTGGTCCTGAGACCTTGCTTAAGTAACGTTGCATTTCTGCTGGCGAAGAAGTAACATGCCCAGGTGTATCGTTAAAATAGCCACTCGGACTTGGATTCATACTCGCTACCAACATAAAACTACTTGGGTAGGTTACCGTGAATTTCGCTCTAGATATTGTCACTTCTCTATCCTCTAAAGGTTGACGCATCACTTCTAAAACTGTTCTTTTAAACTCTGGTAACTCATCTAAAAACAAAACGCCATTGTGTGATAAAGATATTTCCCCAGGTTGTGGATAAGCACCTCCACCTACCAAAGCAACATCACTAATGGTATGATGTGG
>DOIV01000256.1:3826-8179 GCA_003511845.1 Flavobacteriaceae bacterium
GCTTCTTGCAAGGTCATTGGCGGCAAGATACTTGGCAATCTTTTTGCCAACATAGTTTTTCCTGACCCTGGCGGACCTATTAGGATAATATTATGTCCGCCCGAAGCAGCAATTTCCATACATCTTTTGATAGATTCCTGTCCTTTTACATCAGAAAAATCAAATTCAGGATGCTCTAAATTATTATAAAATTCCTTTTTAGTATCAACGATAGTAGGTTCTAAGGTAGAATTACCTTCAAAAAAATCAATTACTTCTTTAATATTTTCTACGCCATAAACTTTAAGCCCGTCAACAATAGCAGCTTCTTTTGCATTTTGTTTTGGCAGGATAAATCCTTTAAAACCCTCTTCCTTGGCTTTGATAGCAATAGGAAGCACTCCTCTTATAGGTTGCAAGCCTCCATCCAAAGAAAGCTCTCCCATAATTAAATAATCAGAAATAGTGTCACCTTTAATTTGCGATGATGCTATTAAAATACCAACAGCTAAGGTTAAATCATAAGCTGATCCTTCTTTACGTAAATCGGCAGGAGCCATATTTATCGTAATTTTCTTCCCAGGAATAGCATAACCATTATTCTGTAAAGCAGCAGCTATCCTAAAATTACTTTCTTTTACGGCATTATCTGGTAAACCCACCAAATGATAACCAATACCTTTATCAATATTGACCTCTACAGTAATTGTAGTCGCTTCTACTCCGAAAACAGAGCTTCCGTAAACTTTTGTTAGCATCTGTTCTTTTTATTTAATACCGGATTTGCATATATTTTCAACAATCTGTGTTGTATATCAAGATTTTCACTTTGTGATTGTATATAGCCACTAAAAGTTAATAAATCTTCTTTATTATAAAAACCTGAATATTCACTGACCTCATACAATAAATCATAACTCATATAATTGGTTTTATACAAATTATAATTTTTATAAACCAACCTATCCATTTCAGTAACAATAGCATTTATTGTCGATTTTTCATCTCCTGAAAAATCTATATTCTCAACATCTAATTTTTCAAAATGCAAGCAAACATCTCCTTTTGACTCTTCAATACCCTTAACAATACTATTGATATTCTCATATTTAGATCTCTTATAAGTACCTGTTTTTTCTCTAGTTTGTAATTCTACCGCCTTTTCAAGAGCACAAGGTTCAATTTCATAAGAAACTGATGAAATTACAATATTTAAGTCTTTTAAAGCCTTTTTTTGGTTTTTACGCCCACTCATTAATAGCATTTTTACCAAACCAGGTGAAGTCTTGTCATTACCGTCTTTCGCCCTTCCGCTACTATGAGCTATCCATGAAGATACTTTTTTTTCTACTATAGAATATCTTAGATATGCTGATAAATTTATGGCATTTTTTACCAATTCTATTTTTGAGCCATTTCTAAAAACTGTATACATATTATTGAGTTTGGCAACTCGTTCGATCAACTCATCAACGATTAGATTATCACCTAATGAAATTTCAGTATAAGGATATTTGTTATAATACAACCAATGTTGCAACATGGCAGCATCAATAAAAATATCACGATGGTTAGACACAAAAAGATGATTACCTTTTTTACAGATATCCTCTAAACCAATAATTTTTAAATTGGTAATAGAATTTTTAATTAAATTATCAAGCATCGGCACAACAAAAGCAGTCTGAAAATCTGCACAGCTATGACAAGCTTTTAATTTTTCTTCAATTGTAGTATCAGACCAATTTGGGTAAAAATAACGAGCTCCATTTTTAAATTGATTACTCTTTATTAGAAAACTTAAAGCTTCCTCTATTTGCTGTTGATTGTAAGGAGCTATAGTTTCAAAAACAGTCGGTATTTTATTCGTTACACTCATAGATTCTTTAAAAATACATTATTCTTTATCAATTTCCAAAAACTTATCGCTTATCAATAAACAGAATTGGCTTTCTACTCATTTTAGGAAGTTTTAATTTATTAATTTCATCAATATTATGAAATTCAATTATTGGCAAGACTCTTAATTTTGCTCTACAATGGTCTTTTATTTGATTTAATAATTCTTGTGATGTCTCTTTTGCTCCGATTTTAATCAGAATTTCATCAGTACCAATTGTATTGTGAGATATTTCAATGATGTAATTTTCAATAGTATCAAAATCGTTTAGCATGTCATAAATCGCTGGCGGATATAAGGTTGTACCTTTATATTTCACCATTTGCTTTTTTCGACCAATAACTGGACTCAAACGCAATGTATTTCTTCTGCAACTACACGATTCTGTATGAGCTTTTACCATATCACCAGTTTTAAAACGCAATAAAGGCATTGCTTCAACACCTAAGGTGGTTATAGTCAATTCACCATACTCGCCATCTTTAACAGGATTATTAGCAGTATCTAAAATCTCAACAATTATCAATTCTGGATGGTGGTGTCCGCCTTGCTGTTGTTCACACTCCGTAAAAGCGGTACTCATTTCAGTTGAAGCATAGGTTGAGAATAAATCAATTTTCCATTTGGAAGTAATTTTATTAGCTAAAAGATTTAAAGAAAAATCTTTTTCACGTAAAGATTCCCCAATACAAATAACCCCTTTTACACTTGAAGCATTGTAATCTATATTATTAGCCTCAGCATAAGCAATCAATTTTAATAAAAAAGAAGGCACTGAAATTAAATATGTGGGATTAAATTTCAGGATAGAATCCCATTGTAATTCAGGAATACCCGCACCTACTCTAATTATACTCGCTCCTAATTTACGGATACCTAAAAAATAGGCCAAACCTGCCATAAAACGCCTATCCATAGTAGTCATTAATTGCACAATGTCTTCTTTACCGACACCTGCACATGCAAAAGATATGGCTTCGTTATACGCTAACCTATCTAAATCAGCATCCGACAAAGCAACAGTAACAGGTTTACCTAATGTACCCGAAGTAGTTACATAATCTGCAATCTTATTTTTTGGGACACAGATAAAATCATCATTATACAATTGTAAATCGTCTTTTGTGGTTACAGGAATTTTAGCTAAATCACTAAGCTTATTTATGCTAGTAATGTCAATATTATGCTGTTTAAACACAGATTTATAATACGTAGATTTTTCTTGTAAATACACTAACAATGCTGTTAATTTTTTTTCTTGAAAATGTTGTATTTCAGTAGTAGATTTTGTTTCTATATTCGGAATCATTCAATAAACTATATTAAGGGGCTAAAATAAGATTAAAAAACTGAAGTGTGAATAGTTAAGGTCAAAAAATAAGCCCAGACAACAATCTAGTATTGCAAACTATCTAAAATAATATTATCTTTACAGCCATTAGGGGTATAAACGCAATACGTTTATACAATTGTTGGCAACAATATGACCAAAACTGTAACAATCAACAAAATAATTCGTCTTTACAATAATCAATACTATTCAAAAATGAAAAAACTAATTTTCGGAATTACCATTTTAACTCTATTTATTTCTTGCAATCAAAAAACTGACAAGGAAAGTCAGCAATTAAAAAAAACAAGTTCGATTGAAGACCCAAACTTATTTATAGGAAAATATAAAACAAAGGCTATGGTTTTGGGTGTTTTTCATTTTGGTAATCCAGGTTTGGATAGTTACAAACCAAAATTTCCTTTTGATATTTTAGAAAAGAAAAGACAAGTTGAATTGGACACGCTTCTTGAAAAAATATCTGAATACAAACCAACGAAAATTCTACTTGAATGGCCGAGAATCAATGTGGACAGCATCACAAATGAGCGTTATCAAAATTACCTTAACGGTTTCTTCGACATCACGGAAAAAAGTAATGAAGTTTATCAAATTGGCTTCAAACTTGCCAAAAGATTAGGACACAATCGAGTTTACTGCTCTGATGCCTCTGCTGAATGGTTCGGTGTTGAGCTGGATTGGGACAATTATGACGAAGAAGCATATTTAAAATCTAAAGGTCAGTTTGAGAAATCCACTCGATATGACTACGAATCATTTTATGAATTAGGCGATTCAATAAAAAGTGTTCAAACATTGACAGATCATCTTATTTTCAAAAACAGACCTGAAAACCGATTGAAAAACCATCAAGCATACCTTACAGAAAGCGTTTTACAAGGTGCTGGAGATAATTATTTAGGTGCGGATGGCGTGGCGAGATGGTACAGGCGGAATTTAAGGATATTTTCAAATGCTTATGATATAGCAGATTTTGATAAAGAAGAGAGACTTTTGTTAATATATGGTGCTGGACACGTTTGGCAATTAAGACAGTTTTTTATGGACTCGCCAGATTTTGAATACGTAGAACCAAACAATTACTTAAAGGAATAAATACTGTTGCCAACAAAAAATATACGTA
>DOIV01000256.1:8348-8519 GCA_003511845.1 Flavobacteriaceae bacterium
GGATATTTTCAAATGCTTATGACCTAACCGATTTCAACAAAGAAGAACGACTTTTACTCATTTATGGTTCGGGACACGTATGGCAATTAAGACAATTTTTTATAGACTCGCCCGATTTTGATTATGTTGAACCGAATGACTACTTGGCGGAGTAAATACTGTTGCCAACAA
>DOIV01000100.1:0-1371 GCA_003511845.1 Flavobacteriaceae bacterium
ATTTATTTTTAATTTTTATGTCAATTAAGCATAATATAGAGTACTTCAATCAGCGTATTTAGTGTCTAAATACAACTTTTCTACCTTATCTCTAGCCCATTGTGTTCTGCGTAAAAACTTCAAACTAGATTTTATTGATGGGTTAGAATGAAAGCAATTAATTTTAATCCGTTCATCCAATCCTTTCCAGCCATAAAAATCGACTAATTTCTCTAGTATTTCTACTAATTTAACGCCATGTAACGGGTTATTTGGTTGTTCTTTACTCATATATTACCAATCGATAGGTTTATAATCTTTTAGAAATTTACCGCTCCAATGCTTTCCTGTATTTATACCTTCAAATAAGGGGTCTAAAACTCGTGCAGCACCATCAACAATATCTAAAGGTGGTTGAAAATCATGGATTTCCTCTTTTTTCTTAGCTAATTCTATAGGGTCTTCATCAGTAACCCATCCTGTGTCAACAGCATTTACATAAATACCTTCTTTTGCTAATGCTTTTGCTGAAGTATGAGTTAACATATTTAAGGCCGCTTTTGCCATATTTGTATGCGGATGGCGACTTTCTTTAAAAAAACGATGAAACTTCCCTTCCATTGCAGATACATTAATAATATGTTTTTCACCTGTATTACTTTTTTTCATAAGCTCTGAAAGTCGATTACACAACACAAAGGGTGCAATTGCATTCACAAGTTGTACCTCTATCATTTCGGTTGTTTCAATCTCACCTAGTTTTAAACGCCAACTGTTGGTCTTTCTTAGATCTACTTGTTGTAGATCTGCATCTAATTCACCTTCTGGGAAAACTTCTTTAGTAACTAGTGCTTTATCAAAGCTATAAGGAATTTGAGACAATTTTGCAGATGCTCTTAAGCCAATACCAGGTTCTGATCCGTGCCAAGTAACAGGCATATTCTTAGGCCTTTCTGAAATCAACATTTTGAGTTCATCTAAGCAATCTTTATGATTTGTCAATAAATCTTTAGCGTATTTTGGTAAGGATTCTAGAGGTTTTTCTTCGTTTTCCATTAAATGGGAATAAAACCCTGCTGGACGTCTCACTGTTTGAGCTGCATTATTTATTAAAATATCTAAACGCTCATATTTTTTCTCAATATAATTGCAAAAAATCTCTACACTAGGTATATGACGTAAATCAAGACCATGAATTTTTAAGCGATGTCCCCAATCAGTAAAATCAGCTTCTTTTGAATATCGCAAAGCAGAATCTACAGGGAAACGTGTCGTAGCAATTACTGTTGCTCCTCCTCGTAATAACATTAACGTAATATGGTAGCCTATTTTTAATCGTGAGCCTGTTATAATAGCTACTTGTCCTTTTACATCTGCATTTTGAAAACGCTT
>DOIV01000100.1:1766-4455 GCA_003511845.1 Flavobacteriaceae bacterium
AAATTTTGTTTTGCAGACATAGCAATTTCTAGGCGATGTTAATACTTGTTGCTCTTTACTGGCTAATGAAGAAGCACCCAGTAGCTTGGGTGCTACAAATACAACAGATTCTCTAGCACTTCTAATTCCTGTTTCTTTACGAGCTAACCTATTTCTCGTGTCTATTTTACGTTTAGCAGCTTTCTTTCCATTTTTTTTTCGACGAGAAAATTCTTCTCTACTTGGTCTAGAAAGCATTCCTGAAGCTTTTAATAAAGCTGTTCTTTTCTCTTTTGGAATCTCAAAGATTTGATCTGTATCTGTAACTAATTGTTCTAATATTGAAATGCACTTGTCAATTTCTTCTGATGAAATTTTTTGTATGCTATCTGTTTCGTTGTGCATTTACTTATAATGGAATTTAAATGTATTTTATTATATGAAATCTAAATAGAGGTAACTCTCACTTTTTTCTTTTTTAATCGTGTATTATTTAGTTTTTCAATAAGCTGATTTGCAATACTCACAGGTACGGCTACAAAAGCACAGTCTTGTTTCAATTCAATAACACCTAATTGATCTTTATTAATTTCACCTTGTTTGAAAAACAGTCCAGCAATATCTCCTTTAGAAATTTTATCCTTACGACCACCCGAAATAAATAAGGTTGTCCAAAAATTTGGTTTACGCTCTTTTGTAGTTGAAATGGTCTCAATTTTAGACTTTTCAATAAATTCAGGAAAAACCTCTCCATCACCTTTTATCAAATATGCAGTTCCTTTTGCATTGACTCTAGCTGTTCTTCCATTTCTATGTGTATAGGCTTTATAAGTGTCTGGAATTTCATAATGAATGATATGCTTCATTTCTGGAATGTCAATTCCTCTGGATGCTAAGTCACTTGCAATCAAAATAGAAACACTTCCGTTTCTTAATTGTATCAAAGCACGGTCACGATCTCTTTGCTCCATATCTGCATAAAAACAAGTATGTGTAACGTCCCTTTTATCTAAAAAACGACTTAAATCTTCAATACGTTCCTTTTTATTACAAAAAACAATAACAGGATCACTTTCCAACTGGTTTAATAAAGCAACGATTGTATTGTGCTTGTTTTTAGATGGTGAAAGAATTGTTTTTACGACCAGTTTTGAGCTCGCTTTTTCATTTATAAAATTTAATACTACAGGATTTGCCATTTTAAAATAATTTGGTCTGGAAGTTCCTTGCGTTGCAGAAGTCAAAATACGTTTGGTAATATTTGGTAAATGGCTCATAATCTTTTTCATTTCACCACCAGCTCCTACCTCAAATGTAACATCATACTCATCAATAATCAATGTTTTGATTTCTTCTGTTGTAAACCTGCCTTGCTCAAAATGATCAAATAACCTTCCTGGCGTTCCTATTAAGATTGATGGTGTGTGTTTGAGCTCTATTTTGTCTTTAGCAATAGATCTACCACCGTAAATGGCATTGGCTTTATAGCCAGAACCCATATTTCTAATTACTTGCTCCGTTTGGATAGCCAATTCTCTAGATGGCACAATAATTAATGCTTGTACTTCTTTAGATTTAGGATCTAATCGTGCTATTAATGGCAATAAAAACGCCAAGGTTTTACCTGTTCCTGTAGGAGATAATAATATAGTATTCGCATTGTTTTCTATGACTTCTAGAGCTTCTTCTTGCATCGGATTTAAAGTGTAAATCTTTAGTTTTTCAAGAATCTCTTGTTGTTCTTTAATACTATTTGCCATGTCTACTGTTTGTTTTTTTCTTTTTAGAAGCTGCTGATGTTGGAATTTCTACTTTATTTTGAGCGAAATAATTTGCCAATATTTTTTCTACCAATTCTTCTTTTGTTAAATGATGAAATATGGTACTGACTTGTTTTTTAAAATCATCAGAAATAGTGTGATTTGGTTTTGTCTTGAATATTTTTTTAGCCCATAACAAGCCTTTGTTCTCTTCTATACTTTTAGTGTCAGCTTTTTTAAGCTCTTTAAAAACTAAACCTAATGCAGACTCAAAATTAGCAATATCTGCCTTTTCTTCTTGTTGTAGTATTGTTAAAGAAAGTCCCTTTGCTCCTGCCCTAGCAGTTCTACCACTTCTGTGTACATACGCGTCATAAGTGTCTGGTAAATGGTAATTAACAACATATTCAATTTCCTTTATATCAATACCTCTAGCAGCTAAATCGGTTGCCACTAAAATATCAATATAACCTTCTCTAAATTGCCCCATTATCCGATCACGTATACCTTGTGTCAAACTGCCATGAATAGCACCTGATGAAAATTTATTGATGGCTAAGTTCTTCGCTAATTTATTAACGGCAGCTTTTGTTTTACAAAAAATGATACCTCGTTGGCCTTCCTTAGAACATAAGAAGTGTAACAATACGTCTAATTTTTCTATGGGCTTTACAATTATATATTGATGTTCTATGCCTTGATGCCCAATAGTAGACATGTCAGCTTCAATGTGTACTACATGCTTGGACATGTAATTTTGAACCAATTGTTTTATAGTTCCTGGCATGGTAGCTGTAAACAACAATGTTCTTCTAGATTTCGGAATTTCTTTTATAATACTATCCAATCCTTCTTTTAAGGCACTCACCATTTCATCTGCTTCATCTAAAATAAAATAGGAGATATTTTTAATGTGAGTGGCCTTCCGTTTAACAAGATCAGCGGCACGA
>DOIV01000158.1:0-727 GCA_003511845.1 Flavobacteriaceae bacterium
TAATCCGATAGTCATATAACATTAACTCAAAATCAAAATATGCCCTATCCTCAACAATAACTGTACCTTTTGGAAAAACAAGTTGTATTCCATACCTATCATGTACTTTGGCAGGCGTAATGTTTACAATATCTGGTATCATTTTAGCATCATCCCAGTAAGTATGAATTTTAATTACTCCTTTTGCTGTCCGAAACTTTGCCCAATCAAACATCGATAAACAAAGACTAATTATACTACTATCTATTAGTTTAATGGTTTGGTCTTTAATTTCTTGTATTATTGTTGGTTTAGCATGCCTTTTTAATACACTTGAATAATGAGATAAAAGTTTATAATACAAGGTTTCAAACACCTTATAATCTCTATGCTTGTTACCATCACTCATTGTAGAACGTGCTGGACTTTGTTTAAGCCCTAAACTTGCTATATAGCCTTCGTTGACACCAATTCCTGTGGAAATATCACTTAATGTTAAACATTTATTGAGCTGTCCGAAACTTTGAGCAACAAATTGGTCTTGTGTCATATATTTACTACAACCTTTGTCACTATTGTGTTTTGTTACACAACTCTGTAATAACCAAGAAGGAACTAAGTCTAAAATTTGACGAATTAATGGTTTATTTGTATTTTTGGTACGCTTGAATAATCCCAAATTTAAAATTTTGTGAAGGAAATTCAAAAATATGGGTTTCTCAAGCGTTTAGCAAATCACGACTTTCGG
>DOIV01000158.1:1061-3869 GCA_003511845.1 Flavobacteriaceae bacterium
TAGTTGTGACCTTTTATAAATTTAGCATCACAAAAAAACTTTATTGCAGTATATCATTCAGGTATTTATGCGAAAAAAGAATTGTTAGACTGGTTTGTTGCTGAATACCCAAAGCATTGCAAACGAAAATTGGATATGGGAAAGAGCTGTATCCGATTTAAAAAAATAGAAGAGACTCCATATCGTTTAATTGGAGAGTTAGCAACCAAAATAACCGTAAAACAGTGGGTTTACACCTATGAAAATGCAATGAAAAAATAACAGATTCTTAGCTGAAAAGGAAATCTAATATTTGGCGTAAACTTTGATAATAAAATTTTAACTATGAAAAAAAGAGTAACTGGTATAGGTGGATTATTTTTTAAAACTGAAGATTATAACGCAACAAAAGATTGGTATAAAAAGCATTTAGGTTTTAATACTGACGATTGGGGATGTACCTTTTGGTGGAAAGACAAAGAAGGGAATAAATGTTCAACACAATGGAGTCCGTTTCAAAAAAATACAGATTATTTTGAGCCTTCAAAAAAAGATTTCATGTTCAATTATAGAGTTGAAAACCTAATTGAATTGTTAGAAACACTCAAAAAAGAAGGTGTTACAGTAATTGACAAGATAGAAGAGTATGACTATGGGAAATTTGGATGGATCTTAGATTTAGAAGGCAATAAAATTGAACTCTGGGAACCTAAAGATGCAGCATTTTTATAGCCAATGGATTATTTGAATATACTAACTTCGTACAACTTATCCGTTTTACAATGGATTTCTATTCTTTCTGCTGTTTTCCTTTTAGGAATGTCAAAAGCAGGTATCAAAGGAATGGGAATACTTATTGTTGTTATTCTAGCCTTTGTTTTTGGAGAAAAAACATCTACTGGTGTATTATTACCAATGCTGATAATCGCAGATATCTTTGCCGTAATATACTACAATAGACATGCACAATGGAAATACATACTTAAACTAATTCCATGGATGATTATTGGTGTTTTAATAGGGGTCTGGATTGGAAATGATATTTCAAAAGAAATTTTTAAAAAAATAATGGCAATAATAATTATTGCCTCTGTTTTTATCCTGTTTTATAATGAGTTCAAAAAATCTTCTAAAATTTCTACTCATGTACTTTTTTCAAGTACAACCGGTATTCTTGCAGGGTTTACCACTATGATTGGTAATTTGGCTGGTCCAATATCAAATATTTACTTTCTTGCTGTAAAACTACCTAAAAACGAATTTATTGGCACCGCAGCTTGGCTCTTCTTTATCATCAATATATTCAAATTACCTTTCCATATTTTTGTATGGCACACAGTAACTAAAGAAACTTTAATATTAAATTCTGTGTTAATTCCAGCTGCAGTATTGGGGTTTTTTATTGGTATTACGTTAGTAAAATTAATTTCTAACCTAAATTACAGAAGGTTTATTTTAGTAATTACAACCATTGGTGCGATGGTATTATTGTTTAAATAAAGACTTAATTTTAAGCAGAAGCTTTAGAATACATTTTTACAAGATCTAAATTTAACATCAATTTTACCGCTTCATATACTTCTGGTAACTTTTCATTAAACTCAAAAGGTGTTTCAAAAAAGTGTTCTACCAAAACCGATAAAAATTCATATTTATTTTTAAAAGCATACGATCTTAAATAACCAGAGGCGACAATTTTACGTTGTAATTCAACATCCTTCATTTGTTCTAAAAGAATTTTAAAATGCTCTAAAAACAACATAGATGATATGCTGTTTTCCCTTAAAAAACTAAAGTGCATGGCGTGAGTTAATTCATGTAAACCTAAATTTAAATTATTATTTTCAACTTCAACACCTTCCATAAAATTATCCCAAGCAAAAACTATTGTTCTTAGCCTTGGATTTGTTTCACCAAAATGACGTTTTTTTGTTACCCTTGACATGTAGTTTTTCGGATAAATAACAATATTGTCAAATTGAGAAAATTGGTAACTTCTCATTCCAAAAGTCAACTTAACTGCAGTTGAAGCAATTAATATTTCCATTTTTTTGGTCACTTCTAAGCCTCTTCTACCAATAAAATTATGTGATTTGATGAATTTTAAAACTCTATGCTCAAAATAACGCTTATCTATAATAGATAAATTGTTATAAAAAGGAAAATTATTGCTAATAACATTCCGTTGTGCCCCATACATAAAGCTGGGAAACATTACATAACGAGTCATATTCTTTGACCCAAATACCTGATTTACAAGTTCTATCAAAATAAGTATAATTTAAAATAGCAATTTTCTTTTCTATTGATTCTATAATGCCTCAATAATTAAAGATTCTTTCTTTTCTCTGCTATAATACAACTAAATTTAATGAAAATTCAAATTTTTAACAATTATTTAAATTTAATCAATATAGATCAACTAAATAATTTAACAAATCTGTAGTGGTTATAATGCCAACTAATTTTTCATTATCTACTACTGGGAGTGCATGAAACTCTTTTGCAGCTAATAAAGATGCAACATCTTTGATAATACTGTTTGAAGAAACATTTACAGGGTCATTAGCCATAACCTGACCAATACTTAACAAGTTATAAATGGTAGTATCTATAGATTGATCATCACTATAAGCATCTACAAAACTAATACGTAATAAATCTGTTAAACTTAACATTCCGATAATTCTATCATTTTCAACTATTGGAATATGTCTAATATGATGCTTTTTAAATAAATTTTTAGCATCCATTAAACTGTCATTTAATGTTAATGTAATGACATCTTGAGTCATTATTTTAGATATAGGCTCTCTTTTTTTCATGTGT
>DOIV01000338.1:0-3278 GCA_003511845.1 Flavobacteriaceae bacterium
TTAGCAGTTGTGCTAGAATAAAATTTAATTTTGACATTTTTAAAACTAATTAGGACGCTATTGATCTTCATCTTAAATTAACAAATATTTTACATTGACTAAGTCATATTAATTAGTCACAAAACCTTACATTTGCACGTTTAAAATTAAATTAGAGCAACAAACTATTTATGGAGACACTAATAAAGGTATCACAATTTATTCTAAGTTTATCATTTTTGATAGTGTTGCATGAACTTGGTCATTTTATTCCTGCAAAATTATTTAAAACAAGAGTTGAAAAATTTTATTTATTTTTTGATTATAAATTCTCTCTTTTTAAGAAAAAAATTGGAGAAACAACTTATGGTATTGGCTGGATTCCTCTTGGTGGATATGTAAAAATATCTGGTATGATTGATGAAAGCATGGATACCGAACAAATGAAAGAAGAACCAAAGCCCTGGGAGTTTCGCTCAAAACCAGCTTGGCAACGTTTAATTATCATGTTGGGTGGTGTTACCGTTAATTTCATTTTAGGTATTTTAATTTATATACTCATGCTCAATATATGGGGAGAAGAATATATCCCTGTTGAAAATTTAAAAGATGGAATATGGGTTCAAGATGAATTAGGGTTAGATTTAGGGCTACAAACTGGGGACAAAATACTTAAAATAGATGGTGAAAAAATTAAGAAATTCAATAGCATAACTCTAGAACTTATCAACGGTAATTCATTTACTTTTGAACGAAATGGAGAGGTTATTACCAAAGATATCCCTACAGATTTTATCTCTAAATTAGTAGATAGAGATAAAAATAAAGGACGTCTTTTTAATATAAGATATCCTTTTATTATTGGTGCTGTTTCAGATAGTTCTAAAAATATTAATAGTGGTTTAAAACCAAAAGACAGGGTTATTGCGATAAATAAAAAATCAATTACCTATTTTGATGAAGCAAAAACGAAACTAGACCAATATAAAAACCAAGAAATTACATTAACCATAAAAAGAAATAATACAGAAAAAGAAATTCCAGTTACTATCGATAATGATGGGAAAATTGGTGTTGCATTAGCCGCAGTACCACTCAAAGATCTTGAAAAAATGGGATATCTGAAATTGGAAAGCAAATCGTACACCTTTCTAGAAGCAATTCCTGCTGGGTTTAAAAAAACCTACGAAACATTAACTGGATACTTAAAACAATTAAAAAAAGTATTCAACCCTAGTACAGGTGCTTATAAAGGTCTTGGTGGTTTTATATCTATAGGTAGTATATTTCCTGCTGTATGGAATTGGCAATCGTTTTTAAGTATTACTGCATTTTTATCAATTATGCTAGGTGTCATGAACTTATTACCTATACCTGCTTTAGATGGAGGTCACGTAATGTTCACATTATATGAAATGATTTCTGGCAGAAAACCAAGTGATAAATTTTTAGAAAGAGCCCAGGTTATAGGTTTCTTAATATTAATTGCTTTATTACTTTTTGCAAATGGCAATGATATCTATAGAAACTTTTTTAAATAAAAAACGCCATGAAGTTCATGGCGTTTTAATAAGAATAAATAATTGATTATGCTGTTTCATAAGTATATTTACCTCCTGTTCGAATACCACCGACATCAAACAGATAACTTAGTCCTGTAAAAAAAGTTGGCCATTTTCCACCACTAACATTTTCAATTTATTTAGCATTCATTTCTAGTACGCCAAAATTTTCTAAATTTTTCATTTTTTTAAGATTTTAAAAATTAAACTTCCTTTATATCAAAGCAAAAAATGTGCACCTTTTTGTTTTGATATTGCAAATATAGATTTGCTTACTCTAATTGCATTGTAGTATTTATCTTATATGAAATGATTTCAGGTCGTAAACCAAGTGATAACTTTTTAGAAAAAGTACAAATAGTTGGTTTTATATTCTTAATCACGCTACTTCTTTACGCTAATGGAAATGATGTTTATAAATGGATTACAGGTAAGTTTTAATTATCCAAATAAAAGGTAATGGTGCCAAATTAAAAAATCCCCATAGAAAATTATGAGGATTTTTTTTAATTTTAGTATTTTGTTATTACTTATTTTTATCTTGTTTTTCAGCCCATTCTTTAGCTCTTGCAGAACGTTTTGCAGAACCAGGATGTGATGAAGTTAAAGACCCTTTACCTCCATCAGCACTTAAATCAGCCAATTTTTTAAAAGCACCTTCCATTCCATGATAATTGAAGTTGTGCCTTACTAAAAACTTAAAACCATATTCATCTGCAGAAGATTCATTGGTTTGTGAAAACTGTGCATTAGCAACAGTCTCTACAAAATTACCTATTTCTTCATCTGCCAAAACCTTACCAGCATTTGTATTTGCAACAGCAACATCTTTAGCTGCAGAAATGGCATAAGCAGATTGGTAACGCTTTTTAGAATGCCCCAATTTCACATGACCTATTTCATGACCAATTACACTTAAAAGTTCATCATCAGTCATTAAATCCATCAAGCCAGCCATAACTCTTACACTACCATCTGGTGTGGCAAAAGCATTAACATCAACAACTCTATATACTTTAAAATTAAGTGTTAGACCATCTTCATTATCTAGACCAGCTACCAACTTACTCAATCTATCAGCATAAGTATCACCAGCTTCAGCAATCGGATTATTTTCATCCATCCATTTAACCGATTGTAAAGATAATGTCGCCATATCTTCATCAGAAAGCGTTGCTGCTTTTACTAATTTTTTCCCTGCTTCAATATTCTTCGTTTTGCTTAATATTTTACCAAATTGAGCATTTACATTTATGACTACAATAGACATAAGAATTAATAAAATGTTTTCTTTTTTCATAACTTAAATGATTTTTAAGGTTTAATTAGGACGAATATAATACTTAAAACTAAATAGAATCTAAAGTTTGTCAAATAAAAAAAGCGTTAGGAATTACCCTAACGCTATGTGTTTTTATTGAATAATAAGGTTCTTAATCAGCTAAGATAATTATTTTGTTGTCTTTCAATTCGAGTGCTCCTGAATTAATTGATAATAAAGTTTCATTGTCAATGCCTTTTGTAAACTTATCTTGAATACCTTCTTCAATAGAAATATTTCCGTAAATTTTAACCACACCCTCTTTTAATAAAGATACTATTGGAGCGTGATCATTTAACATTTGAAACTCTCCGTTAATACCAGGTACAGCTACAGATTCGACTTCTCCGTTAAATAAAATGGCTTCTGGTGATACAATTTCTAATAACATATTTTTGGTCTTTGGTCTTTGGTCT
>DOIV01000338.1:3601-13042 GCA_003511845.1 Flavobacteriaceae bacterium
GGTCTTTGGTCTTTGGTCTTTAAACTTGACCTTGAGAAAAGATATTATTTGTCTAGGTATTTTCTGAGATTTGTAATCATTTTTGCAATGATCAAAAAATCTTCTCTTAATTTATTATCTTCAATTTCATTTATATAATCAATCCTCCTTGCAATTGTCAAACAAACAATACATTCTTTTAATGAATCACCTGAAATTATAAGATGATTATTAAACACTTTATCTGTACTATTTGCTCCTTCCGCAATATTTAGTGCTATAGAATTTACAGCTCTTAATAATTGAGCGGTTAAAATAAATATTTCATTTTTAGGGAATTTATCGGTTAAGTCATAAATCTCATCAATGATATCTAGACTTTTTTGATAAACTTTTAATTCCTCAAATTTAAACATCGTATATGGTTTTAGTAATTTATTTCAAAAGACTAAAGACCAGATACTATTAGTCTAACTACGCTTCCGCTAACATTTTTTCACCAGCTTCAATAGCTTCTTGTATTGAACCTTTCAAGTTAAATGCCGCCTCTGGTAAATTATCTAATTCACCAGCCATAATCATATTAAAGCCTTTGATTGTATCTTTAATATCAACTAAAACTCCTGGTGTACCTGTAAATTGTTCAGCTACATGGAAAGGCTGAGACAAGAAACGTTGCACTTTACGAGCTCTATATACAACTAGTTTATCTTCTTCACTCAATTCTTCCATGCCTAAAATGGCAATAATATCTTGTAATTCTTTATAACGTTGTAATAATTCTTTTACATTTTGTGCACAACTATAATGGTCATCACCCAAAATTTCAGCTGTTAAAATTCTAGAAGTAGAATCTAACGGGTCAACTGCAGGATAGATACCTAGCTCTGAAATTTTACGAGACAATACGGTAGTTGCATCTAAGTGAGCAAATGTTGTAGCCGGTGCAGGATCGGTTAAATCATCTGCAGGCACATAAACTGCTTGTACAGAGGTAATAGAACCTATCTTGGTTGAAGTAATACGCTCTTGCATTGCTCCCATCTCTGTTGCTAATGTTGGTTGATAACCAACCGCAGATGGCATACGTCCTAATAATGCTGATACTTCAGAACCAGCTTGTGTAAATCTAAAAATATTATCAACAAAAAAAAGTACATCTTTACCTTGTCCATCACCAGATCCATCACGGAAATATTCAGCAATAGTTAATCCTGATAGTGCAACACGTGCACGAGCCCCTGGAGGTTCGTTCATCTGTCCGAATACAAAAGTTGCTTTAGACTCCCTCATACCAAGTTTATCAACTTTAGATAAATCCCAGCCTCCTTCTTCCATAGAGTGCATAAAATCATCACCATATTTAATAATACCAGATTCTAACATTTCTCTTAGTAAATCATTTCCTTCTCTTGTACGCTCTCCTACTCCAGCAAAAACAGAAAGACCACCATGACCTTTGGCTATATTATTAATCAACTCCATCAACAATACTGTTTTACCAACACCAGCACCACCAAATAAACCAATTTTACCACCTTTTGCATAAGGCTCAATTAAATCGATTACTTTAATACCTGTAAATAAAACTTCTGTTGAAGTTGATAACTCTTCAAATTTTGGAGCATGTTTGTGAATTGACAAACCATCTTTCCCTTCTTTTGGTAAGTCACCTAAACCATCAATAGCATTACCTGTTACATTAAATATTCTCCCATAAATATCATCTCCAATAGGCATTTTAATCGGACTACCAGTAGCAATCACTTCATAATCTCTACTTAAACCATCAGTAGAGTCCATCGCAATACAACGCACTGTATCTTCACCTATATGCTGTTCTACTTCTAGTACTAATATAGAACCATCTTTTTTATGAATCTCTAAAGAATCGTATATTCTAGGAAGGTCTGAACCTGTAGAAAATTCAACATCAATCACTGGACCAATAATTTGAGCAACTTTACCTGTAACTTTAGCCATTATTTCTTTATTATTTTGTTTTCTATTTTATTTTAAAACCCTAAATACTTTATCAAAATAAAAATACTATTATTTTTATAAGGTGTAAAGGTAATCTATTTACTGTAAAATAAAAAATGTTTTTCTTTAATTTTTTAGCAAAAAAAATGCTTCGGTTAAACCGAAGCATTTAAAATTAATTTTATCTAAAAAATTATTGATTAATGGTCCATGAAACATAAAATTGAGAGCCTACTGCACCAGTACCTGGAGCACTAAAATATTCTTGACCTCCTATATTAGAACCTCCAATTTTAAACATAGATTTAATTTTTGGTACTGAGTAGTTTATTTGTGCATCAACAACTGTTCTAGAGTCAACTACAATATCAACAGAACTTGACTGCCAAAAGTATTCATCATTCCATCTTGCATTTACATTAAATCCGAAATTTTTAAATAGTTTTGGGTTTCCAAAAGATACTTTAAATTTATGTTCAGGTGTGTTAAAGGCTGCTCTAAAAGCTGGATCACTAGCTTGATCTAAATCTAATTTAGCATAGGTATAATTTACACCAAAATCAAAATCACCTAGTTTAGTATCTAAACCTATACTAGCTCCGTAAGAAGAAACATCAGCTTCAGAATTAGTATACGTTTGAATAACTTTAATATTACCTGTTGCTACATCAATAGCTCCAGAAAAGGTAGTAAAATCAGTTGTATTACCTGAAATTGGAGTTATTATCGTCTTATTAGCTATAAAACCATCATATTGATTATAATACACATTAATATCAACAGACACTTTCCCTAACCTGCCTCGATATCCAATATCATAAGCTGTTACTTGTTCAGGTTTCACTAAATCTGTTTTATCTTTCACTAACAAATTGGCATTTTGAGCTATAGCTACAGGTACAGGCGTACCTCCTTGTATGGCTGCTCCTAAAGCTGCTCCATAAGCCTGAACAGAACCTAAAGTGTAAGAATCAAAATAAATATCTCTACCAGTAATGGTAGTATTAGGCAGTCTTCTGTCTAAATTTAAAGGTGATGATCCTACTAAAATTGCCCTACCCACATCAAAACCAATAAATAGAGATTGCGTATCTGGGTTTCTAAATCCTGTTTGGTAAGACATTCTAAAATTATGTTGTTTATTTTCACCAGCTGAATACACTAAAGATGCCCTTGGCGAAATATTACCATCAAAAAATTCATTTTTGTCATATCTAAAAGAAGCTGTTAATTTCAATCTTTCATCAGCAAATTTCTTACTAGCTTGCACATAAGCTCCGTATTCACCATATTCTATAGCTCCATCATAATCTGTAAAAATTGTACCTGCTGAATTTAATGAATATTGTCTGTATGACCCACCAACTTGCAAATCTACCGCATCATTTAATAAACGAGAAAAATTATAATTCCCTTCTCCAACTTTCATTGAGGTTTCATCAATAAATTTTGATCCTGTAAGGATACTAGAATCATTTGTTACTTTATCAAAAAGTGCTTTGAATTCTGGTGTGCCTGGTTGCGGTCTAACAGTAGCATCTGCGGCATTTCTTGCTGCGGCATGTAATTGTGCTTGTACAGCTGGATCAGAAGGATTACCACCACCTCCAACTACTTGACCAAGTCCCTGCACATATGCTCCTGTATAGGTACCAAACCACTGTCCAGCAAATTGTTTACTCATATTAATACCCGTAAAACGCATATCATAAGTATCACCAGCATCTTCTAAAGTTATGTATCCTCTTAAAAAGAAGTCTTTATTCTTAATTTCTAATTTATGCTGTTGCATTAAGAAATTTTTCATTGCGTATCTGTTTGCCCCTTGATAGATAGTATTTCCCATACCAACTCTTGAGTTCCAAATCACTTCAAAATCATTTGCAAAAGGTCTCCAATTCAATGAACCATCAAATTTTATGCTTTTCGCTTCATAATCGGTTAAATCTTGCTCTTTATACCCTGTCATTCCAACATTATCTTTCGGAATAAGAGGAAGAGCTGCTGTAAAAGCTGGTACAAGTGCCGCTGGCACTGAACCTCCTGCAAGCATTGCCCCAGCAAAACCTTGTAAATCATGGCTCCCAGCGGGAACACCAACGGCTTTAGCGATAGCTGAAACATGAATTTCATCACCATAAATATTCAGTCCATCATGGACTAGTCTAGATGAATTAAATGGTGTAACAGCATCTTGCTGACCAATAGTAGTTCTAGTATATTGATTATCATCAACAGCAAACCAATCTGTCCCTTTCATATAAGACAAAGAACCTTTGGCTGCAAATTTTTCACTAAAAGTATATGCTGCACGCACACCAACATCATAAAAATTATTGTCACCTGCGGCATCTTGCATCGTCAAACCCGTTTTTACATAAGCACTAATACCTGGGTCATCAAAAGGACTTCTACTGGTCATAAACAAAATACCATTAAAAGCATTTGCACCGTATAAAGCAGAGGATGCTCCTGGAAGTAACTCAACACTTTTAACATCTAGCTCATTCATACCTAGCAAATTACCCATTACAAAGTTTAAAGCTGGTGATGCATTATCCATCCCATCAACCAACTGTACAAAACGTGTGTTTGCAAAACTTGCAAAACCCCTTGTATTTACAGCATTAAAAGTTAAACTCCCTGTATTAACATCTACGCCTTTTAAGTTCCCAATACTTTGGTAAAAAGAAGGTGCTGTTGCGTTCTTAACTGCTCTCATATCCATTCTTTCAATAGTTACAGGAGATTCTCGAACACTTTCAGGCGTTCTAGAAGCAGAAATCACGACCTCATCTAAATTGGTTTCTGATTCTGCTAAGGCAACATCAACTTTTTGATTGTTCTCAGTAATTTCAATAGTTTGTGTAAGAAAGCCTAAAAGAGAAACCTCAATTTTAAAAGGCAAGGCTTCACTAACTTGCAAGTTATAATTACCATCAAAATCAGTAGTTGTACCAATTGCTTTTCCTTTAACTTTAATATTTACTCCTGGTATTACATCCCCACCTTTCGCATCAGTCACTGCACCTGTTACAACGGTCTGAGACCACATAGCAATACTGACAAAAAAAGCAAAGAATAATGTAAGATTTTTATACTTCATATTTTTATTATTTGGATTAATATTTTCGCAAAATACAATTTTTTTTAAACAATCATTGCGAAACTGTAAATTTTAAGCGTAGTTTTTTGCTAAATTAATACTTAATTATCTTTTTGGCAGTTTTAGCCAATCCTTTTTGGATACTTAAAATATAGATTCCTGAAGTCAAATTATTAAGATTTAACTCTTTGTTAAAAGTAGTAGACTGATTGGTATATTTATGATGAATAATTTGCCTTCCTTGTATATCAAATACAGAAATTATTACATCATCAGACGTGTCTGTTTCTAGCGAAATATCAATAGTGTCTTTAAAAGGATTAGGATAAATAGAGAATTGACGGAATGAGAAATCATCAATTGAGCTGGTTTGATTGGTTTGACAAAGTTCTATTGACCAACTATTTATTGTCCCCACATCTCCTGAAGAATTATCAATCACTCTCAAAGTCCAATCGCCTTGCGAAGAACCTCCATTTAAAATGGATAATAAACTCATAGGCTTTGTTGCACCTGAAATAGCAGGAATTGAATTATTATTACAGACTGAAACACTAACTGCATCATCAAACACCGCATTAATACCCTGCCTTTGAACTCCTGAAGAACCACATGACTTATCATAGATCAACGCCTCTTCTCCATTTGGAGCTTTTAAATAAATTTGTAAATCCCACAGCCAAGTATGTGTCAAATCTAAGTTTAGATTTACATCTGTTACCTCAAAATCATCAGAAACAGTAATAACAGACTCTATTCCTGAAGGGTTTGCATCTGGAATTGTTTTCGGAATATCTGCGGCTTGATAGATTTCACAAGTGGTATCAAATGAGCCTATAGAAATATTTTCACTATTTATTGCAAAGAAGATATTCCCTACAGCTTGCACCATAATTCTAATATTAGGTGATGGATTATTTGGCACAATGATACTTTCAGAACCATCATTTGGTGTATTAGAAACCAAGGTTATCGGAAAAGTGAGTCCGCCATCTGTAGATAAAAGAATATTTACATTTGCCTCATTTATTCCGTTAGCATCTGTACCAGCAACTCCCCAAGTGATAAGTTTAGTGTCATTTTCTGTCCATGTAATATTTTCTGTATTTTGAGAAGTTACAACAAAAGGTCCCGCAGCATCACTTACAGTTATCTGAGTGTTATCTGTAGCCGTTTCCCCTTCCCCAACAACATTATCTCTAACGGTTAACGTAAAATTCATTGTTCTTGATACGCTAGGTAATACCTCCCATGCTGTAGAACTTCCCATAGTTAAACTTGATAAACTCGGAAAATACCTATCTGCATTTACAGTTGGCGGATAAGAGCGAAAAACAGCCCCAACATTTTGAGTTGAAGATGGCGGTATTTGAATACCTGACACTTCATTATCAATTTGCTCCCAGCAATACGTCAAATTATTCCCATCTACATCTGCACCTTGTCCTCTTAATACGAAAGGTGTAGATTTAGGTATAATAAAATCATTTCCAGCATCAGCTGTTGGTATATTTAAATTTGTAGAAAAATTAGAAACTGTTGCACATTGACTGTTTCCTGTGGATATATTAGTTAAAATTTCTGCAATACTAACACTATGAAAATAGGCATCACTATTTCCTTGAACATTTTGTGGAGTACATAAACCTGCATACCCCATAATTGTCGAACCACTACCTGGCTCTACAGCTGTAGCATTATTTCTATTCCCTCCTGAACAGTTACCGCTAGTTCCGTTAAAAGTATGATTCGCCCCAAATTGATGCCCCATTTCATGAATCACAAAATCGATATCGAAACTATCACCTACAGGTGAATCTGAACCTGTTACACCTCCAGCTTTTGAACTTGTACATACAGAAGCTAAATTTGCAACACCACCACCACCTGTACTGAACACATGACCTATATCATAATTTGCAGTACCTATAATATTATTTAATGTCGTTTTGTTTTGACCAAGCATTGCTAATCCATCATCATTTTTATAAGGGTCGGCTCCTGGATCTGATGCTAAAAAAATTAACTGATCATTATTTGCAACCAATTGCATTGTCAACGCTATATCACGTTCAAAAATAGGATTGACCCTTGACATGGTAACCGTTATTGCAGACAACACTGCATTTACCTTCTCACTTCGAGAACTACCAGCACCTAAACCTGCAGCTGCAATATGATAACTTGAATACTCTTCTGTCGTAGCTATAGCCAGTTTGAAAGTTCGTAATTTTAAGTCATGAACTAAAGAGTTTTTAAAACTATTTTTTACTTTATTTGACAAGGATAAATCATCAGTTAAACATTCAAATATTTTATTTTCAAGAATATCCTTTTTATTATAAACCTTATATATTTTTTTATTTTCTGTGTAGGGATCTATAAATACGGTTCCCTTTTCAGGAGACAAAATCATGGCATATAAACCTAACTTATTAACCGAAAAATGTATTGAAGAATAGTTATCACCAACAGCTTGTCCTACATAGGTTTTTATTGAAGGAAATTTTTTAGCTAAATCAGGATGTAAAACCGAAGTTTCAAACACTTCGTATTTTAAAAGCTCTCCTTCAGCATTAGGGAACTCAATAGTTTGAGACGCTTTAGTTGTTAATAAAACATTTTGAAGCTTGGTTCTTAGTTTAGTAATATCTAAAACAAAAAACTTATGCCTTTTGTCATTATCGTTTTTAACTAGACCTTTTTCTAATTTATCTAACTTACTAACTTTAGACCACAGGTTTTTCTCTTGAGAAAATCCTTTAAAAGGATTCAATAACAAGCCTGTAATTAAGATAAGAAAATAGCAATATTTAACTTCTCCCATTGAGCAAATATAAACTTTGTTTTTTAATCAGATTTTATTATTTTAATATCTTTGTAGAAATTCATTTTTATGAAGCACCTTTTATTTTACATTTTATTGTTTTTTCTGATTGCTTGTAAAAGTAAACACCTAAACAAAACTAGCATGCAATCGCCTGAAAAACAAATTTTTAATTTAGAAAACTGCCCGAAAATGTCGGGAGAAAATGCACAATGTAGTATTAAAATTATTCCAAACTCAACACTGATTATAAAACAAGATGAATTTCAAAGTTCATACATTGAAATTGAAAAAGGAGAAAAAACCATAATTAAATACGAATTTAAAAGAAATCAACTACCAAATACAGTAGATGGACATCATATTGAAATGATTTATTTTGAGGTTGAAAATGATACTGAGTCAATTAATTTAGTAAATGAAGAATTGCAAAGCGTAAAGATGATGTATGGTAGATTGTGTTATTGCAAAGGTACTTCTGGATATTTTAAAGTTTCTCAAGGTAGTCTGAAGTTTTCAAATAAAAATAATGAAATGACTATAAAGTTAAAATTTAAAGTTGGTAAAATTCCACAATTAATTAGTGAAATAAATGAAACTATTAAACTAATATAATGGTATTTTTTAACTAATTTTGACCCTCAGAAACTTTATTTGTGAAGATATTTCATTCCACTCAAGAATTTATTGCAGAAAAAAAAGGTTCAATTATTACTATTGGCACTTTTGACGGTGTACACATTGGTCATCAAGAAATTTTAAAGAATTTAATTTCGCAATCAAAGAAAAAAAATTCAGTTATTCTTACTTTTTTTCCTCATCCGAGAATGGTGTTGCAAAAAGGAGGGGATTTAAAACTACTCACTACGTTACAAGAAAAAACTGATCTTTTAGAAAAAACAGGATTAGACTATCTTGTTATAGAACCTTTTACAAAAGAATTTTCAAGACTGACAGCTCTTGACTTTGTGCGAAATACACTCATACAACAACTCAAACTTAAAAAATTAATTATTGGCTATGATCATCAGTTTGGAAGAAATAGGGAAGGTAATTTAGAACAGCTCAAAGAATATGGTGCTATTTATAATTTTAAAGTTGAAGAGATTCCCGCTCAAGACATTAAAGATATTGCGGTAAGTTCTACTAAAATTAGAAAAGCACTAACTGAAGGTGATATTGAAAAAGCAAACAACTATTTAGGTTATGAATATCTTCTAACAGGCACCGTTGTTCACGGCAGAGGATTAGGCAAACAATACAATTACCCAACTCTAAATATTCATATTAAAGAAGCCTATAAACTCATACCCAAAGCGGGAGTTTATATTATAAAAACAAATTTCAATAATCAGAATCTATTTGGCATTATGAATATTGGTAATAGACCCACTGTAGATGGTAAAAACCAGACAATTGAAGTGCATTTACTAGATTTTGACGCTGATATTTATGGAGAAAACATTCAAGTTCAGTTAACTTATCGTTTACGTGACGAACAAAAATTTGACACTATCGATCATTTATTTACTCAAATAAAAGAAGA
>DOIV01000082.1:0-449 GCA_003511845.1 Flavobacteriaceae bacterium
TGACACGATACTACTTTTATGCTGCTTACCAGCACTAATTCTTTTCGCTAAAAATAATTCGTAATTCAAAATCTATGATCAGTTTCAATTTCAAAAATACGTATTTCTTTTGGGTTTTTATTTCTGTTTTCGGATTCATTTCTTGTTCAGACAAATCTTCAAACAAAACTAGTCACAAAAACACTGAAGTTAGTCAAAACCTAACGCATGACAGCCTGTCATATACAAATGTTAATAACAGCTTAATTACATCTTACCCAGAAAATTATTTACATTTAATTAAAGATAAGGTTGTAGGGGTTGTTGGAAATCAAACTAGTATTGTAAAAAACAAAAATAATGATTTTACTCATCTAATTGACACCTTAGTTTCATTAAAAATTAACATAAAAAAAGTGTTTTCACCTGAGCATGGCTTCAGAGGAAAAGCAGATGCAGGAGAAAAAATT
>DOIV01000082.1:794-6166 GCA_003511845.1 Flavobacteriaceae bacterium
GGTCTTGATATTGTAATTTTTGACATTCAAGATGTAGGCGTGAGATTTTATACCTACATCTCTACCCTACATTATGTTATGGAAGCCTGTGCTGAAAAAAACATTCCTTTACTAATAATTGACAGACCCAACCCAAATGCTCATTATATAGATGGTCCTTTTTTAGAAATAAAACATACTAGTTTTGTTGGTATGCACCCCGTACCTTTAGTTTACGGAATGACTATAGGTGAATACGCAACAATGATTAATGGTGAAAAGTGGCTAAAAAACGGTATTCAATGTGATTTGACTGTTATGCCATTAAAAAACTACACACACCAAACCCCTTATAGTTTACCAATTAAACCTTCCCCAAATCTTCCGAATGACGTATCCATCAACCTTTATCCATCTCTTGGCTTTTTTGAGGGCACAACCGTTAGTGCTGGTAGAGGAACAGAAATACAATTTCAAATCTTTGGGGCTCCTTACTTACCAAAAGACATATTTACCTTTAGTTTTAGACCAAAAGCAAATGACGGAGCAAAATACCCTAAGTTTAAAGGAGAATTATGCTACGGTAAAGATTTAAGAAAAATTAAAAAACTTGACAAAGTAGAACTTAAATGGCTAATTGAAGCTTATAAAGAAAGTACAAATAAATCTACATTTTTTAATAAATTCTTGACAAAATTAGCTGGAACAGAAAAATTACGTCAACAAATTGAAAAAGGTATGAATACTGATGAAATAAGAGCTGGTTGGCAAAAAGACATCGAAAAATTCAAAAAAATTCGAGAGAAATATTTAATTTATGATTGAAAAATTAATTCTTAAGTAATTTTCCTTGGTAAAAAACTTGCTGTAAAGCACCTCGTATATTTAATAAATATAAGTTTCTGTTTTTTCTAGTAGGATAAACCCGATTTGATAAAAAGATAAATACTAATTTTTCTTTAGGATCTGCCCAAACAAAAGTCCCGGTAAAACCTGCATGCCCAAAACTCTCTGGATTCACTTCTGGGGCAGGATACGCGTCTCTTAATGCTAAAGTATCATTACCTATTAATGGTTTATCAAAACCTAACCCTCTTCTGTTTTTATTTTCTGGGTATTGTATGTTTGTAAACTCTTTTACAATGGCTTCAGAAAAGTAACGTCTACCTCCATAAACTCCATAATTTTGATACAACTGCATTAATTTAGCCAAATCGGTTGCTGTACCAAATAGACCTGCATTGCCAGAAATACCACCCAATAACGAAGCATTCTCATCATGTACCCATGCCTTAGTTAATGATTTTCTAAACAATGTATCTATTTCTGTTGGAACAATTTTATTCTTAAAGTTTTTAGTTTTTGGTAAAAAACCTAAGGTTTTAGCTCCTATAGGTTGGTAAAAATTTTCTTGTAGGTATGTAGCGTAAGACTGCCCTGATAATTGTGAAATTAATTCAGGAAAAATTAAAAAAGTCAATCCAGAATATTTATATGTTTTATCATTAGAAACTTTTGATCGGTCAATTATCCGATACATTTTTTTATTGAAGTTATTTCTTACATAAATATCATCATAAACTTGATTTGTAAATCCTCTTTTAGATTTTCTCTTTATAAATCGTTTTTTAAGTTTCCCATTTTTTCGAGTAACTTTATTCAAAAAAACGATATAAGGTTCTAATCCTGCCTGATGAGCTAAAATTTCACGTAAAGTAAGTTCTTTTTTGTCTTTAATTTTTGCCCATCTTTTCCAATATTTGCTAAAAGGTTGATCTAAATTAATTTTCCCTTCATCAACTAATTTCATTAATACAGGTAAAGCTCCTGCAATTTTAGTAACAGATGCTAAATCATAAATATCATCTAAGCACACTTTTTGTACACTATCATAGGTATGAAAACCATAAGCTTGATGAAAAATAATTTTACTGTCTTTGGCTACTAAGATCTGAGCCCCTGGAAAGGCATTGCTTTGAATACCTAGAGTCATTATAGAATCTACTTTATTATGAACATAAATTGAATCTATACCAACATCAGAGGGGCTTGCATATGTCAATACACCTTGTGCTTTTAAACAAGAAACCGATAACAACATACAAAAGAGTATTATTTTTGAATGTATTATCGGTTTCATAAGCAGTCAACAGCTATATTAAGCCAATACTTCTTGTACTTTATCAGCTGCTTCTTGAAATTCAGTAGCAGAAATAATTTCCATACCACTTTTATCTATCAATTCTTTAGCTTCTTTAGCATTGGTACCTTGTAAACGTACAATGATTGGCACATTAATAGCATCTCCCATATTGGTATATGCATCAACTACTCCTTGTGCAACTCTATCACAACGTACAATCCCACCAAAAATATTTACTAAAATTGCTTTAACATTCGTGTCTTTTAAAATAATTCTAAAAGCAGCTTCTACTCGCTTTGCATCAGCAGTACCACCAACATCTAAAAAGTTAGCAGGCTCTCCACCAGCTTGCTTGATTAAATCCATTGTAGCCATAGCCAATCCCGCTCCGTTTACCATACAACCTACATTCCCTTCTAAATCAACATAATTTAACCCTTCTGCCCTAGACTCTACTTCAATAGGAGTCTCTTCACGTAAATCACGCATTTCTGCATAATCTTTATGTCTATATAGTGCACTATCATCTAATGATACTTTTGCATCTACAGCTAAAATTTTATCATCAGACGTTTTTAATACTGGGTTAATTTCAAACATGGTAGAATCAGACTTCACAAATGCTGTATAAAGAGCCGAAACAAATTTTACCATTTCTTTTAATGCACCACCTGACAATCCTAAATTAAAAGCAATTTTACGTGCTTGAAAACCTAACAAACCCAAAGCAGGGTCAATTTCTTCAGTATAAATTAAATGCGGAGTTTCTTCAGCCACAGTTTCAATATCCACTCCTCCTTCAGTAGAATACATAATCATATTTCTACCAGTTTCACGATTCAATAAAACAGACATATAATATTCTTCAGGTTCATTATCTCCAGGGTAATATACATCTTCAGCAATCAATACTTGATTCACTTTCTTACCTTCTGGTGGGGTTTGAGGTGTTACCAACATCATTCCGATAATATCTTGAGAAATAGACTCAACTTCTGCTAAGTTTTTTGCCAATTTCACTCCACCACCTTTACCACGTCCGCCTGCATGTACTTGAGCCTTAATCACCCACCAACCAGTACCAGTTTCAGTTTCAGTTGCTAACTGTTTAGCTACATCAACTGCTTCTTTATGGTTATGAGCTATTCTACCTCTTTGAATTCTAACTCCAAAACTATTTAATATTTCTTTTCCTTGGTATTCGTGTAAGTTCATTGTTGTCTTTTTTGAAAAATATATCTTACAAAAATAACAAACCCTTTTGACAATCTGAACTACTTTTTAAATAAACTTTTCATTAATATGTTAATATTTTTTTATAGTTAAAAACTTCCAATTAAATATATTACTTTTACAGAAATTGTAGCTATACACAAACCTAACAAATGAAGTCCTTTTTTTTTACACTTATAGTATTTATAAATACACTAATTTTCTCTCAACATACAACAAAAGAAGTCAAAGCCTTAAAAATTGATAAAGCCCCAACAATTGATGGTGTTTTAGATGAAGATTTTTGGCAAGATACTGACATTGCAAAAGATTTTGTGATGTATGAACCTGAAGACGGCGGTCCGCCTGAACGAGAAAATAAAAAAACTACGGTAAAAATAGCTTATGATAATGAGGCTATCTATTTTGGAGTGACATTATATGACGACACCCCAGATAAAATACCAAAACAGTTTACTCTAAGGGATAAGATTGGTATTACTGATTTTTTCATCATTAGTCTTAATCCTAATAATGACGGACAAAACGATACGGAATTTATGGTCATGAGTACTGGAGTTCAAGTAGATGCCAAGGTAAATCCAGGGGGTAGAGAAGATTATACTTGGAGTGCCGTTTGGTATAGTAAAGTCAAGTTTAATGATAATGGATGGGTTATAGAACTTAAAATTCCTTTTTACTCCCTACGATTTTCCACTCATGTAGATACTTGGGGGCTTAATTTTCACAGAAAAATTAATTATTTAAATGAACAGTATTCTTGGAATTATATTGACAGAAAAATAGGAGTATACACTCAACATTCGGGGTTATTAACTGGCATGAAAGGTATCAAACCTCCTGTTCGACTTAGTTTTTCACCTTATGCTTCAGCTGCTTATACTACTGATGGTGAAAATTCTGCTTTTGTAAAAAATATAGGTTTAGATCTTAAATACGGTATTAGTGAAAATTTCACATTAGATGCCACTTTAATTCCTGATTTTCAACAAGCAGCATTTGATGATTTAATATTAAATTTAAGTCCATTTGAACAACGTTTTGATGAACAGCGTGCTTTTTTTACTGAAGGAACAGAGCTTTTTAATAAAGGTAGATTGTTTTATTCTAGAAGAATTGGCAACAGACCTGTGGGGTACAGAAACGTTAAAAGAAATTTAGCTGACAATGAAGAAATCATTGAAAATCCTAGTAAAGTAAATATGCTCAATGCTGTAAAAGTATCTGGCAGAACAAAAAAAGGATTAGGGATAGGTTTTTTTAATGCCATCACAGAAAAAACTTTTGCCACTATTAAAGCTACAATTGAAGACCCTAATACGGGTGAGACTACTGAAGAAATTCGAAAAGAAACAACTGAGCCATTAGCCAATTACAATGTATTGGTAGTAGATCAACAATTCAATAAAAACTCTTCAATAAGTTTAACAAACACCAATGTAACTAGAAATGGAAGCTTTAGAGATGCCAATGTAACTGCATTAGCTTATGATGTTTCAGATAAAAAAAATAAATATAATGCTAGAGGTAGTCTTAAAATAAGTAATATAAAGGAAAATAGAGCAACAACTGATGGTTATTCAGGATACTTACGGTTATCTAAGATTTTTGGGAATTTTCAATACAGCATTGCTCATTTAAGAAATAACGATACTTATTATATTAATGACTTTGGTTTTAAACGCAGAAACAATCAACTAAATTATTTTGGTGATATTTCTTATCAAATTTTCAAACCTACAAAACACTTTAACAAATATAAAATTAGTCTGTTTTCTAAAATTGAATACCTCAACAGTGGTAATGAGTATTTAGGTAACGAACTTGAGCTTGATGCTTTTTTTATAACTAAAAAAATATTTGCTTTTGGCGGTGGAATTGAGACCAATTTCGGCAATCAATATGACTATTTTGAACCCAGAGTAGCAGGTCGTTTTTTTACACAAAAAGGAGTATTTGAAGGAAGTGCATGGATATCAACAGACTACAGAAAGAAATTTGCTATGGATGTTCGTAC
>DOIV01000082.1:6582-7157 GCA_003511845.1 Flavobacteriaceae bacterium
TTTTGAATACACTAAAATAGACAACGAAAAAGGACGGGTTACAAAATTAGATACTGATGCTATTATTTTTGGAAATAGAGATGTAAAAACTTATGTCAATTCTTTATCAGGAAAATTAAATTTCAACATTAAATCTTCTCTATCTCTTTCGTTTAGACATTATTGGTCGCCTGTACAGTATGATACTAACTTTTTTGAATTGAATTCTCAAGGCAGACTAGACAATCATTCGTACACTGGCAATCACGACATTAATTATAACATTTGGAATTTAGACTTGAATTTTATGTGGGAATTTGCACCTGGCAGTCAGTTTATCGCTTTATATAGAAATGTGATTTTTAACAAAGATGACTTGTCTCATTTAAGTTTTAGCAAAAATTTAGACAATCTATTTCAAGAATCTGCTACTAACAACTTTTCTATTAAGTTAATTTACTTCTTAGATTATAACAAAATCAGAAATTGGTTTTAATTCTATGAAAATTATGTAAATTCACACCATAATTTTAGATTATGATTATTGCAAAAAACATACATAAATATTACGGTGAATTAGAAGTATTAAAAGGTGT
>DOIV01000082.1:7545-7715 GCA_003511845.1 Flavobacteriaceae bacterium
GGAGCAGGAAAAACAACCTTATTACAAATTTTAGGCACCTTAGACAAACCAAGCAACACCAATGAAGCTAAATTAAATGTATCTCAACAAAGTGTTTTACAACTTAAAGATAAAGCTTTGTCAAAATTTAGAAATGAACATATTGGCTTTATTTTTCAGTTCCACCAATT
>DOIV01000080.1:0-4969 GCA_003511845.1 Flavobacteriaceae bacterium
TTGTGGGTAAACCAAATTCTATGATAGACGCTTTGATAATTTGTTCCATTTCAAAATTGTCAGAAGCTTTAATTTTTCTTAGTTCCACTTTAAACTGTATTTTTGTGAGGTGAAGATACATGAAAAATACATAAAACGCTGTTTAGAATTGGCAAAAAAAGGATTGGGTACAACACGCCCCAATCCTATGGTAGGTTGTGTTATTGTATATGATGAATTGATTATTGGGGAGGGTTATACGAGTCCGTATGGTGGAAATCATGCAGAAGTGAATGCTATTAGTGCTGTGGACGATAAGAGTTTGTTAGTAAAGTCAACCTTGTATGTGAGTTTAGAGCCTTGTAATCATTATGGAAAAACACCACCGTGTTCAGATTTGATTGTAAAAAGTAAAATTCCTAAAGTTGTCATAGGTTGTGTTGATCCTTTTAAAGAAGTAGCAGGAAAAGGAATTGAGAAGTTAGAAAAAAACGGTTGTGAGGTGCTTGTCGGAGTTTTGGAAGAGGAATGTGTTGAAATGAATAAGCGTTTTTTTACTTATCACACAAAAAAGAGACCTTATATTGTATTGAAATGGGCAGAAACTAAAGATGGGTTTGCTAGTCCTTTCTCAAAGAGAGAAAAAGCAAGTCCAGTTTGGATTACCAATATATATTCACGTCAACTAGTGCATAAATGGCGAGCGGAAGAGCAGGCTATTTTAGTGGGTACAACTACGGTTGTCAATGACAATCCGAAATTAGATGTTAGAGATTGGAATGGCGAAAATCCTATTCGTGTAATTTTAGACAGGAGTCTTAGAATTCCTGATGATTACCATGTGATGGATGCAAACATCAATACCATCATCCTTACAGAAAAGAAAAAAGAAAATTCTAAAAACTTAAGTTATAAATATATTGATTTTTCTAAGAATATTGCTCAACAGATTTGTGCTATTTTATACGAATTAGAAATCCAATCTGTTTTTATTGAAGGAGGAACTCAAACCTTACAGACATTTATAGATGCAAATTTATGGGATGAAACTAGAGTTTTTATTGGAAATGTAACTTTTGCCAAAGGATTAAAATCTCCTATAGTAATAGGTGAAGAAATTAGAAGACAAAACATAGTATCTGATACTTTAAAAATCATAAAAAACAGTCATTGTTAGCTTCAGATACATATAAAACCATTGCTAAACCTTCAGAAGAGATTGTCTTTAAGGATAGAGGTAGTAAATTTATAGCATACGCCTATCCTATAAATAATACAGACCAAGTAAAAGAACATATTGAAAATTTAAAAAAATCACATCTTAAAGCTAGACATTGGTGTTATGCTTGGCAAATAGGTGTAGAAAAAATTCAGTTTAGAGTAAATGATGATGGCGAACCTAATAATTCTGCAGGCCAATCTATTTACGGACAAATACTTTCTAAAGAGTTGACCAATGTTTTTGTAGTTGTAGTTCGTTATTTTGGCGGAACCAAATTAGGTGTGGGTGGCTTGGTAAATGCATATAAAACGGCAGCATTACTTTCTTTAGAGGCTTCAAAAATTATTATAAAAACTATTAATGTTCATTTTAAACTTGTTTTTGATTATCAGTATATGAATAGTGTGATGCGGATTGTTAAAGAATATACTATCTCAATTTTAAAGCAAAAAATGGAAATGAACTGTGAGTTTGAAATTGCCATTCGAAAAAGTGAGTCTGAAAAAATAAAATTAGCCTTTGAAAAACTAAGACATGTTAAAATAACAGAAATTCAGTAATTTTATACTTAATTATAACAAGCCTTCTAATTTTTCTAGAATATATTCAGGAGCTCTAGTTGGTCTATTTCTTTTGATATCAATAAATACCAAAGAAGTGTAACCTTTGGTTAGTAGCTCTTCTTGTTCGTTGAAAATTTCGAATTTAAATTCAATTTTAACAGAAGGCATCTTTACTAAGGTTGTTTTAAGTGTCAATAAGTCGTCATATTTTGCAGGTTTGATATAATCTATATTTAGATTTATAACTGGTAACATCACACCTTGTTCTTCCATGTTTTTATAAGAAACACCAAGGTTTCTAAGCCATTCTACACGTCCTAATTCAAAGTATTGTGCATAATTACCATAATAGACATATTTCATTTGATCTGTCTCTCCGTAACGAACTCGAAATTTTATTTCATGTTTCAACATAAATTACCTATATTTGAGCGTGAGAGTTTACGTAAAAAATAATTAATAATCAATAGGCGAAGTATTTTTTTTTAACAAAAAATATTCACATTTTTGTAGCTCAAATTAATAAGAGAACCCCCCTAAAGATTTCTTGTTGATATAACCAACTTAACTAGATTCAGAAAATGAGTAAAACTGCTACTTCAGTGTGGAATAATTGTTTGTCTTTTATAGAAGATAATATTAAACCACAAGCGTACAAAACATGGTTCGAACCAATCAAACCCATTAAAATTGCTGGAGAGGCTTTGACTATACAGGTTCCTAGTAAGTTTTTTTACGAATGGCTTGAAGAGCATTACATTAAACTATTGCGTGTTGCTTTGGTTAGAGAATTAGGTGAAGATGCTAAATTGGTTTATGATGTAAAAATGGAGAATGCGTATAGCAGTAAAAATCCTCATACTGTAAGAATACCTAGTTCAAATAGAAAACCTTTCAATTCGCAAGGAATTACAGTTCCGTTAGAAATTGACAAAAGAGAATTAAGAAATCCTTTTATCATTCCAGGAATTCAAAAAGTAAAAATTGAATCTCAGCTTAATCCTAATTATAATTTTGATAGCTTTATTGAAGGTGACTCTAATAGATTGGCAAGGTCTGCAAGTATGGCTGTGGCAAATAAACCTGGAGGTACTTCTTTCAATCCTTTATTAATTTATGGAGGCGTAGGTTTGGGTAAAACACATTTAGCTCATGCTATTGGTGTTAATATCAAAGACAAGCATCCTGAGAAAACAGTATTGTATATTTCTGCAGAAAAATTCACTCAACAATATATAGATTCTGTTAAGGGGAACACTCGAAATGATTTTATTCATTTTTATCAGATGATAGATGCTTTAATTGTTGATGATGTGCAGTTTTTATCAGGAAAATCTGGTACACAAGATGTGTTTTTCCACATTTTCAATCATTTACACCAAAACGGTAAACAGGTTATCTTAACATCAGACAAAGCACCTGTTGATATGCAAGATATAGAACAGCGTTTGTTATCACGTTTTAAATGGGGGTTGTCAGCTGAATTAATGCCGCCTGATTTTGAAACAAGAATATTAATATTACAAAACAAACTGTTTAGAGATGGTGTTGAGATGCCAGAAGAAATAGTAGAATATATTGCTAAAAACATAAAATCTAATGTAAGGGAGTTGGAAGGCGTTTTGATTTCTATGATTGCACAAGCTTCTTTTAACAGAAAAGAGTTTACGCTCGCTTTGGCTAAGCAAATAGTAGATAAGTTTGTGAAAAACACTAAACGTGAGGTGTCAATAGATTATATTCAAAAAGTAGTTTCGAAATACTTTGAAATGGATGTGACTACACTTCAGTCAAAAACGAGAAAACGTCATATTGTTCAAGCTCGTCAACTGGCTATGTTTTTTGCAAAGCGTATGACCAAAGCTTCTTTGGCAAGTATCGGCTCTCAAATAGGGAGTAGAGATCATGCAACAGTATTACATGCCTGTAAAACAGTTGATAACCTTACAGAAACGGATAAGCAATTTCGAAAGTACGTAGAAGATATTACTAAAAAGTTATCCTTTTAAATTCAACCAATAATGACTCGTGTTTTAATGGTTTGCCTTGGTAACATTTGTCGTTCGCCATTGGCAGAAGGTATTTTAAAATCAAAAGTTAATTCAAATAAATTTTTTATTGATTCTGCAGGAACTGGCGATTATCATATTGGCGGTTTGCCAGATAAACGTTCAATTAAAGTTGCTAAAAAAAATAGTATTGACATTTCAGATCAACGTTGTAGGCAATTTGAAGTCTCTGACTTTGATAATTTTGATTGGATTTATGTTATGGATAATTCAAATAAAAAAAATGTATTGAATTTAGCTAGAAATGAAAAAGATAAGGCTAAAGTAAAACTTATTTTAAATGAAATTTTCCCTGATGAAAATGTTGATGTTCCAGACCCTTATTTTGGAGGAGATGGAGGAAGAGGATTTGAAAACGTGTTTCAAATGTTAGATAAAGCATGTGAAGTAGTAGCTCAAAAATTGGATGATGAATAAACAAGGAAAATTATATTTAATTCCTACTACTTTAGGCGATAATGAACCTCTTGAGGTTTTACCAATTTCGGTTAAAAAAGTAGTTGAGCATATTGACCATTATATCGTTGAAAATGAAAAGTCTGCACGTAAATTCATCAAAAAAATATCTCCAAGAAAATCACAACCCTCTCTACATTTGTATCTTTTAGATAAATATACTGAAGAGTTAGAAACACAACATTATTTAGAGGTGTGTTCAAAAGGAATAAATGTAGGTTTGTTGTCGGAAGCTGGAGTGCCAGCAATTGCTGACCCTGGAGCTTCAATAGTGCAATTGGCACATCAAAAAGGAATTAGTGTGGTGCCGTTAGTTGGGCCATCTTCTATACTAATGGCAATGATGGCTTCAGGTTTAAATGGGCAAAACTTTGCTTTTAATGGTTATTTGCCAATTGAAAAATCTGAACGTAAAAAAAGTATTAAGCAATTAGAAAAATGGTCTTTTGATAAAAATCAATCTCAAATTTTCATAGAAACACCATATCGAAATGAAAAACTAATGACGGATTTATTGCAGATTTTGTCAGATAACACTCAATTGTGTGTAGCTGTTGATATTTCATTACCAACGGAATATATTAAAACAATGACTGTGGCTAAATGGAAAAAAATAAAAGAAAATTTACACAAAAGACCAGCTATATTTATCATCCATAAAATATAATAATGTCTTTAGA
>DOIV01000080.1:5069-7401 GCA_003511845.1 Flavobacteriaceae bacterium
GGGTTCTAAAAATTCATTTCTTTCAAAAAACAAAAAGGAATGAATGAGATAATAGACATTTTTTTTTGAATAGACTTAGCTATTTAAAAAAAAGTATAACGAAGTAGATTATTTGTTATCTTTGTTTCCTTAAGGGTTTACAGAATTTCTCAAATACTTCCTAAAATTTTATCGTATTATCTAGATAGTACTTCAAAAATTTTAGTCGCCTTTAAAAAACTCTGTAAATTTTGATGCGAATGAATTTTTAGAACCCATCTTAAGATATAAGATTTAGCCTGAGTTACTGATTGATTTTAGGTTTCTTAACAGGTAGAATAAACGAAGTGTCATACCCAGCAAATTTCTTCATATACTTTGAAATACTTGTACCGTAAGCATCTTCAAACCTTGTAGCACCCCAACTTCTTAAATAGAGTTTTACATTAGCTGCACCTGATAAATGAGCGGCTGCTAAAATGCCAGATTCTGTAATTTTAACGCCATTTATTCTTTTACCTACAAAACGTTTAATATCTCTAATTAATATCCATTTGTTTAAAGAGCATAATGCCAAGAATGCATTTTCTTGTAATTCAGGATCTTTTAAAAATTCTGCAGTATTATATACTTTAAACCTTTTTAATGTAGATTTACCAAATTGGTATTTTCCTAAATACCCTAAATTATTTATTCTATGGTATTTACCCTGGGACTCCTTAAAAGCTAATGCTTCTTTAAAACCTATAAAAGATTTTCCAATATGAGGAGAATAGAAATTAATTTCAGGTTGAATCTCTAGGGGTACAGTGGCGAAATAGTTAATATTAGGCACATTGTACTTTGCAGTAATCGTTTTGACTTTGTATATACTGGTAAAACCAGTAACTACAAAAAGAACTACTACTAGCAATAGTAGTTTTTTAGTTTTCTTTTTCATTGTTGATGCATAAAAGGGGTTAAACGCATTTTCAAATATGGGGCAAATATACAATAATTAATAATATGAATATAAATAATATTTATATTTTAATTAACTGATTTTTAGATATTTAAAAATATAATAAATGAAATTTGCCTTTTCCATTTGAGCTTATTTCGAAAGTTGGGGCCGGTATTTTGATAAAATTTAAAGTTGAGAAGACTGTTTTTAATAGTTTAGATTGGGTTTTTATTTTTGATAAGTCGATATCAAAACTTAAATAATATTGTCGAGTTCTATCTTGTGGATTTATAACAGTATTGTTAGTGAAATAATCAGTATTACTTGAAATCATTCCATCAGCACCATAACCAATAGCAATATTTAACCATTTAGGGAATTTACTTTTTTTATGAAAAGACCATAAATTAGCAGAAAGCCAATAGGTTTGTCCGTTATAATCTTTTAAAGTTTGTTCTAAAAAATTTTCACCTAATAGTTCTGATCTTTGATTTGCGTATTTGGTAGTGTGGAAAGAGTATTTTAACAGGATGCGTTGTTCATCCCATAATAATTCTTGTCCTATCAATAAACTGGTTCCAGTAGCATTGGCAATAATATCTGCTGTAGAAAACCCCCATTCTTCAGAATATCCATCAAAAACTTCAACTGCACTTAGAAATCCAAATCCGAGTGTAGCTCCGTATAGCAATTGGTTTTTTTTACTTTCACCTGCCCAATCTAATGCATTCATTCCTATTTTACCAACATAGTACGCACTCATTGCATGACCTATTTTATCCATTTGTAACCAATCTTTACTGTCATTAATGGTGTGAAAAGATGATTTGTCAAATTTTGCATACCATAATTGGTTGATGCCAATTAGTGTTAAAGCAGCTGTAGAAATCTCTGCAATGTAAACTGTATTTCTTCTTGGTTTATTTAAAGTGTCAGACTTTTGCCAGAAAGTCATATTGTTTTGTGCAGTAATAATAGGACTATTAAAAAATAGAAAGCTGTAGATAATTATAGCTTTTAAATAATTATAGAAATCCATTAGATTATCTGTTAATTCCTTGTTTGCTTATCCAACGTCTATATTTCGCAGCATTTCTTTCATGTTGACCTAAAGACTTAGCGAACTCATGCGTTCCTATATTGGTAACACTAGCACACATATAATAGTAATCATGATTTTCAGGGTTCAATACAGCATCTATAGAAGAAATATCAGGCATTGAAATTGGGGCTGGAGGTAAACCCACATTTTGATAAGTGTTGTAAGGTGATTCAATCAATAAATCAGCATTTAAAACACGTTTTACTTCATAATCTTGGCCATGTTTCTGTTTCAATGCAAAAATTACTGTAGGATCTGCTTGTAAAGCCCATTTATCACGTAATCTATTTAAATATAAACCTGCTACA
>DOIV01000197.1:0-1047 GCA_003511845.1 Flavobacteriaceae bacterium
ATAATCCCTACATGTAAACCAGAGACCGCCAAAATATGAATGGCTCCTGCATTTTGATAGTTTTGAATGATTTCTTTTGATATTTCTTGACGTTTCCCTAATAATAAAGCATTGATTATTGCCAATTCATCATCCTTAAACCCATTATTTTTTAAGGATAGAATTATTTTTTCTCTAAATGTATAAGCCAATCCTTTTAAGGAAGTTTTAGTTTTATTAAGAGCTAAAAAGGAATTGTTATTTAGGGTAATTTGATGATGAATTTGCTTTCTAGACAAATAATTTTTATAATTAAATCCATAAGGGTTTAAAGGTTCTTTAATGGCTTTAAAATTTTCAAAAACGATAATTTTATCATCAATAGCAAAAGATTTTTTTGTACTATCCTTTTGAATATTGAGTTTGATTTTTCCAAATGTTGGCTTGTTATTTAATTTGACAATATGAGCGATATAATTATTATAGTAGTTGTTGGGTTTTAAAACTTCATCAATAATCAAGACTGTATTGTTTTTTGTGTTAGAGATATGTGAAGTGTAATGGTTCTTTTTTGTACTGTCATTTTTAAAAGAGACAGAAGCTACTCCAATAAGGGTGAAAACCAGAAAAGAGATTGCTGTAAAATAATAATGTTGAATAATTTTTTTATGAAGTTTAAAATAAAATAAGGCGAATAAAACTAACGAAATGAGTAGTAAAGTACCTGCTAACGAAGACTTTAGCATTAAATAGTGCCCAATAACTATACCGAGTATTTGAAAAAAGACAAGATGTAGCGGTATGTACTTAAGTGTTTTCATTTTTTAAACCAGAGTTTAAACTCAGGTTTAAAGGTAAATAAATTAGTCTAATTTACCATTTATTGATAAAATCATACCATTTGTTAAGAAAACTAGTGCTTCTGTTTATTTTGTTTTTATAGAAGGGTTTTCTCTATTACATTTGTTAACCCAAAATATATTTCTTTTAACAAAGAAATTAAATTTAGAGTTATTTAATTTAAGACCTCAAGTGAAATCTCATGTCACTTGGGGTCTTTCCCATTTA
>DOIV01000197.1:1415-2713 GCA_003511845.1 Flavobacteriaceae bacterium
ATCAATCTTTGAGAACACCTTTAAAGACCTCAATACTCCCATTATTTGAAGCAGGAGTGATTTTTAAAATTGAACACATTAACTCATAAAGATTAATATTTTGAAGAATAGGCAATTGAGCTCTTTTTTTAAAAGCAGGCCCTTTCGCATAAAAAATAGCATTCATTTCTTGGTAATCTGGGTCAAAACCGTGTGCTCCTTTACTAGGAAAATTTTTGTGGGAATCAAAATAACTATGTGTTGTTGCAGACCAACCTAAATCTAAAACACCTATAATCGGTTGAATAAATTTATGGTTATTATAATGAAACTTTTCAGGTACTTCTCCTTTGCGGTATATTTGCATATTAGGATGAGCACCTTTTAATTGTTGGTATACATTTTCTATTTCTCCTTCTCTAGGGCGTATTGCAACAACAGCAGAATAATCTACAATTTTCACATTATCCATATCTATATAATCATCTAGAAATATCACTTTATCTCTACTTAAAGAAGTCATACCATGATCAGAAACTACCATAAGGTTTACTTTATTTTCTAGATTTCTAGACTTAATGCCTTGTATAAGGTTTAATAATTGTTTGTCAACATTTTCTAAGGCTGCAATAGCTTCAGAAGATGCTGGACCATAACGATGCCCAGAAGAATCTGGCTCATCAAAATATAATGTTAAGAATTGAGGGCGTTTATCATCTGGTAAATCTAACCAATCCAACACTTGTTCAACTCTTTTTTGATAAGGGAACGTATGTTCATACGCTTTGTAGTATGTAGGTCTAAATCCGTTAATTTTGGCTTCAGATCCTGGCCAAAAGAAGGTAGCAGTCTTTAAACCTTGTTTTTCTGCTGTTACCCAAATAGGCTCACCTTGATACCATTTACTTTCTGTAACAGCATTACTGCCCAATGTATAAAATTCATCAGCAATGTTATCATAAATACGATTTGCAATAATTCCATGATTTTCTGGGTATAAACCTGTAACAATACTTAAATGATTAGGGAAAGTTTTTGATGGGAACGATGTTTTTAATCCCTTAGCTTTTACACCTTCAGCTTCAATTTGATCTAATGCAGGAGTTTGAGCTAAACTAGGGTAATCATACCTACAACCATCAAAAGATACTAAAATCAATGTAGGCTTAAAAGATTGGGACGGTATTTTCTTTTCAGTTACATCTTGACTTGAGCAACTTCCTAAAATACTTATAATAAATATAGATATTATGAGTGAAATTCTTAATGTTTTCATTGTATTAGTGATTTTTTATAGTCATATGCAATTTACTAAGAAA
>DOIV01000197.1:3060-9118 GCA_003511845.1 Flavobacteriaceae bacterium
ACAATCAATGTCGCTGTTTTCTATTCATATTTAGCAGCCTTTCCTTTAGTAGAGCTATTTTTTATAAACACCCTTAAATCTTCATTTGCTTTTTGTAAATCTTCACGACGTAAGTACATCATATGACCACTTTTGTAGCCTTTAAAACTGAAGCGATTTTTCATTTTACCACTAGGATCTATTTGCCACATCGTATATTTTGCACTGAAATAAGTTGTAGCACCATCATAATATCCTGATTGTATCATCACATTTAAATAAGGGTTTTGTGCCATAGCTTTTCGTAAGTTCTCTCTTACCGTATTTTTTGTATTGTCCCACGGATGCACAGACCCAAACATATTGTATTTTATATCCGTTTTAAATTTAAGATGTTCTTTTACATAATAGTTTATCGCTGGGGTAAAAGAGTGTAACCATGAAGTTAGTTCAGGGTTATAATCGGGACTGCTACCAGCTTCTACTTTATCTATTCCTAAATACCTAGAATCTAAGCGACCAATAGTTTGTCCCGTTTTATCTCTTAATAATTCTTTCCAAAAATAGCTTGTTGGAAGCACTAAATTATGTTGTAAAATTACTTTTTTATTTATTCCAGAATAGTAAGCCATTTTTTTCGCTACACTTTGTTTTTCAGATTCAGAAATGAATCCTCCTTTTGCAATAGCAGGAATTAATGTGTTAATTGTAAAAAATTCAGATTCAGGTAAAATTTCTAATAAATCTTTACTCTGTAAATCAGATGATAACATTTTATGATGCCATGCTGTTGCAGTAAAATAGGGCGTATTTAATGCTTTTGAAACAGTTCCGCCAGTTCTTAAAACTTTATAATCTGCGGGAGAAACCATAATTACGCCATTAAGGTACATCCATTGACTGTTTTGTAATTCATGAGCCAAACCCATAACTCTAGTTCCTCCATAGCTTTCTCCTATGATGTATTTAGGAGATTTCCATCTATTATTTCTAGTTACAAAGGTGTTTAACCACTCTGCTAAGTACTTTATATCAGCATTAATTCCAAAGAATTGTTTTTTATCAGGCATTTCACCTTTTTCATTCGGAATCATTCTTGAAAAACCGGTATTGACAGGATTAATAAAAATGATATCAGCAATATCTAAAATTGAAAATGGGTTTTCTTTAATTCCGTAAGGTTGAACTGGGTAACCTTCATCATCAATTTTTAATATTTGAGGACCGGTATATGCTATATGCATCCATACAGATGCAGATCCTGGTCCACCATTAAAAGACATAACTAACGGGCGATTTTCTCTGTTATCAATACCGTTTCTTGTGTAGTAAGTGTAGAATAATGAAGCGATAGTTTTTCCGTTTTTATCCCATACAGGTTGCATACCAGCAGTAGCTTTGTAAGTAAATTTTTTACCATTAATGGTTGTCGTATGATTTGTGACAACAGTGGTGTCTATCGGAATTTCTCTGTTTTGAGCAGAAGCAATTGAACAAAACAAAAACAAAATTACAAATGATAAGTTTTTCATAGTTTGATTTTTTAATGAGGTTAATCTAGGTTAAAGTTAGTTGTTTTTTACAATTAATTTAGCAGTTTTTTCACTAGCACCTTTACCACCTAATTTTTTTTCTAGTTCCTCATATGCTAAGAAGAGTTTTTCTCTATGTTTATCTTCTAATATTTTTGTAAGTTCTTTAGTTAATCTTTTTTCATTAAAATCATGCTGAATAAGTTCAGTAACCACTTCTTTATCTAGAATTAAATTGACTAATGAAATGAATTTAAGTGTGATGATTTTTTTTGCTATTAAATAGGATAAATTACTGCCTTTATAACACACCACCTGTGGTACTTTAAACAACGCAGTTTCTAGTGTTGCGGTACCCGAAGTAACTAATGCAGCATGCGAAATTGACAATAAATTATAAGTTTTATTAGCGATAAACTTTACCTGATTATCTTTAAAAAACGATTTGTAAAATTCATATTCTTGACTCGGTGCACCTGCAATTATAAATTGATAAGTAGGAAATTTAGTTACCATTTTTAACATTACAGAAAGCATTTTTGTGATTTCTTGTTTTCTACTTCCTGGTAAAAGTGCAATGACAGGTTTATCATCTAATTGATGTTCTTTTCTGAAAAGAGTAGCGTCAGTTTTTGGAATATCAGCAATAGCATCTAATAATGGATGCCCAACAAAATGAACATCATAATTATATTTTTTATAAAAAGCTTGTTCAAAAGGTAAAATAACATACATATTATCTATGTAATGCTTGATAGAATTTACCCTACTTGCTCTTGAAGCCCATACTTGTGGAGCGATGTAATAATTAGTTTTAAAACCTTGTTTTTTTGCCCATTTAGCAATTCGTAAATTAAAACCCGAATTGTCAATAAATACAATAGCGTCTGGTTGGTATTTAGTAATATCTTTTTTACAAAAGCTAATCATTCCTAAAATTTTACGAAGATTTAGTAAAATTTCAGCAAAACCCATAAAAGCTCTTTCCTTATAATGTTTTACGAGTGTGCCTCCTACTTTTTGCATTAAATCACCACCCCAAAATCTAAACTCAGCATTGACATCTTGTTCTTGCAATGCTTTCATTAAATTGGAAGCATGTAAATCTCCAGAAGCTTCTCCAGCAATGATGTAATATTTCACTTTTAAAATGAATTAAATAAATTGTGCTATTAATATCAATAAAGCGACTAAAAAGGTTGCAATAAGCACACCTCTAGCTCTATAATCTTTCTTCTTTTTTATAAAAATAAAAAACACTAATAAATTCGGAATTGCAGCAATACTTAATACTTGTCCGTATAAACTATTTTCTTTTATGACCCATAAGGCATCTTGAAAAGTACCAGCTAAGGCATATTCTACATATAGAAAAAAACCACCAGCTGTTGCAGCCAAACCAATTAAAAACCCGATAAGTATCTCTTTTGTAATCATAAATCCCAATTATTTAATTTTTGAATATAATGGTGTGCGGTCATATCAAATTTTACAGGTACAACAGAAACATAACCATTTTCTAAAGCCCAAATATCTGTATCTTCTCCTTGGTCAAGATTTACAAATTTTCCGGTAAGCCAATAGTAATCTTCTCCTTGAGGGCTTACACGTTTTTCAAATTTTTCTTTCCAATTGCCATGAGCTTGGCGACAAACTTTAATGCCTTTAATTTCTTCTTCTTTTAAGTTGGGTATATTTACATTGAGTACAATACCTTCAGGTAGTTTTTGTTTTAAAATATTTTTAGTGATTGTTTTTACAAAACCTCTACAAGCATCAAAATTAGCATCCCATTTGTAATTTAACAATGAAAACCCTACAGCAGGAACCCCTTCAATACCAGCCTCTACAGCAGCACTCATAGTGCCAGAATAAATAACATTCAAAGAAGCGTTTGAACCGTGATTGATACCAGAAACACAGATGTCAGGCTTTTTATTTAAGATTTCACTAACTGCCATTTTAACGCAATCTGCTGGTGTGCCAGAACAACTGTATTCTAATTGAGGCCCTTCATCAATGGTAACAGGATTACATTTCAATGTGGTATTAATAGTAATGGCATGTCCCATACCACTTTGAGGATTATCTGGTGCAACCACAACAACATCACCTATTTCATTCATTACAGAAATTAGCATTCTAAGACCAGGTGCAGTTATACCATCATCATTACAGACTAAAATCAAAGGTTTTTTACTCATAACTTTTTATAAAAGACATACAAAAATAGCATTTTTTTACGTTAAGGAAGAAGAATATTCTAGAATAGAAATGTTCTTAAAATTCTTGTCAATTGTAAAAAAAATGTTAAAACCACTAAAAAACGAATAATTGGCACTATTTTAGTAGCTTGTTTATAGCTGAATAAATGAAAAAAACGATTGAATTTATGAAATCTAATTACAAAATTATACTTCCAATAATTTTATTGGCAGTAGTCTTATTGAGTTTTAATATCAGAAAAAGTGCAGATCCTGAAAAAGATAAAATATTATTAGGATTGATAAAATATGCGTTAACTCAAGGTCATTATCAACCACAAGATATTAATGACGATTTTTCTGAAGCTGTTTTCAACGATTTTATTGAAGGTTTAGATCCTGTAAAACGTTTCTTTACACAAGAAGATCTTAAAAGTTTTGAGATTTTTAAATACAAAGTTGATGATGAGATTTTAGCTGAAAAATTAATTTTTTACAGAACAGTTTCTAAAAAATACCTACAACGCTTACAGGAAGCTAAAGGATTTTATAAAGAAATTTTAAAATATCCTTTTGATTTTAGTAAAGAAGAAGTTTTTGATGTAAAATATGATAATAAAATATTTCCAAAGAACGAAGTAGAACTTATTATCAATTGGCAAAAACAATTAAAATTATCTACTTTATTACGCTTACATTCAAAAATAGAAGCTGAAGAAGATAAACTAAAAGATGACCCAAATCATAAAATGAAAACCTTCGTAGAACTTGAAGTTGAAGCAAGAGAGGCTACGATGAAAAGTATGGAAGAGTTTTTTAATATTAAAGATGATTTAGATGATGATGATATATTTTCAGTTTTTATCAATAGTATTTCTCAAGAATTTGATCCACATACCTCTTATTTTGCACCTAGAGTAAAAAAGAGATTTGATATTGATATGGCTGGTAAAATTGAAGGAATTGGTGCTAGACTAAGAGCAGATGGTGAATATACCAAAGTAGCTGAGCTTATTTCTGGTGGCCCAGCTTGGAGAGCTGGTGAGTTAGAAGTGGGTGATCTTATTATAAAAGTGGCTCAAGCAGATGCTGACCCGTTAGATATTGTAGGAATGCGTTTAGATGATGCTATCGAATTTATTAAAGGTAAAAAAGGAACTGAAGTAAGACTAACGTTAAAAAAACTAGACGGTACTGTAGAAGTAATTTCTATTATTAGAGATGTAGTTGAATTGGAAGAAACTTTTGCAAAAACAAGTATTGTTACTAAAGAAGATAGAAAATTCGGAATTATTAATCTTCCAAAATTTTATATAGATTTTAGTGAGAAAAACTTTAGAAACTCTGCTACAGATATGGCACTTGAGATAGAGAGAATGAATAATGAAAACGTTGAAGGTTTAGTTATTGATTTACGAAATAACGGTGGTGGTTCTTTAGAAACAGCTATTGATATTGCTGGTTTATTTATTAAAGAAGGTCCTGTGGTTCAGGTAAAATATAAAGATGGTGCACCAAAAGTACGTTCTGATAAAGATTTTAATATTCAATGGAATAAACCTTTAGTAATACTTGTAAATGAATTGTCAGCCTCAGCCTCAGAAATTTTTGCTGCAGCGATGCAAGACTATAATAGAGCAGTAATTATCGGGAGTAAACAAACGTTTGGTAAAGGCACAGTGCAAAATTTATTACCACTTAATAATTATTACAAATACTCTAAAGATCTAGGAGCTTTAAAAATGACCATCCAGAAATTTTATAGAATTAATGGAGGTTCAACACAACTTAAAGGCGTAGCTTCAGACATTTCTTTACCAAATCGTTATTCATATATGGAAATAGGGGAACGTGATGAAGATAATCCATTGTCATGGGATAAAATTGAAAGTGCAACTTATAGTCAATGGAATGGCTACGAAAACTTTAATGAAGTAGTAAACAACAGTAAAAAAAGAATTGCTGAAAGTGAGCAATTTATATTGATTGATAAAAATGCAAAATGGTTAAAAGAGGGTCAAGATGACACTAAAATTTTCTTGAATTATGAGAAATATAAAGAAGATATAGAGGAAAGAGAAAAACAAGGAGGGCAATTTAAACCAATTTATGACTATGAAAATAAATTGAGTTTTTTATCACCTAACTATGAGTTACCTTTGATAAAATCTGACTCTATTTTAGCTCAAAAAAGAGATGTTTGGCATGAAAACCTAAGTAAAGATATTTATGTTGAAGAAGCTTTAAATGTATTGGCAGAATTAAAAATTAAAAAAATAAAAACGTTGGTAAAAGGGTAGTCTCAACTAAAAATATGATTTAAAAAATCCTCATTAAATTTAA
>DOIV01000300.1 GCA_003511845.1 Flavobacteriaceae bacterium
GCTCCTCCCTAAATTCTGCTATGGCTTATATACGCTGTTAGATGCCTTTATACTCCTTTTCTCTCATTTTCTTGGCTGATTTAACCAGGTTTCCTATTGCTAATTTAGTTTCTGGCCAGTCTCTTGTCTTTAAGCCACAGTCAGGGTTAACCCAGATGTTTTCTACAGGAATTAGTTCAGATGCTTTTTCTAGTAGAATCTCTATTTCTTGAAGAGTTGGAACTCTAGGAGAATGAATATCATATACTCCAGGTCCAATTTCATTAGGATATTTAAAGTCAACAAAGGCATTCAATAGTTCCATTTGTGAGCGCGAACATTCTATTGTAATTACATCCGCATCCATATCTGCAATGCTTTTAATGATATCATTAAATTCAGAGTAGCACATGTGTGTATGAATCTGTGTTTGATCCGCAACACCCGAAGATGAGATACGAAAAGCCTTTACTGCCCAATTTAAATAGTATTGCCAATCTGCTTTCCGTAGTGGTAACCCCTCACGCAAAGCAGCTTCGTCAATTTGAATGATATTGATTCCTGCTTTTTCTAAATCGTTAACTTCATCACGAATTGCCAATGCTATTTGAATACAGGTTTCTGAGCGAGGTTGATCGTTTCGAACAAATGACCATTGCAAAATCGTCACTGGCCCAGTTAGCATTCCTTTTACATGCTTTTGAGTTATTGATTGCGCATAATTTGCCCAATAGACTGTCATTGGATTGGGTCGCTGCACATCTCCATAAATAATTGGAGGTTTTACACATCTGCTACCATAGCTCTGTACCCAACCAAATTTGGTAAATACAAAACCATCTAATTGTTCACCGAAATATTCAACCATATCGTTTCGCTCAAACTCTCCATGAACCAAAATATCTAAACCTGTATCTTCCTGCCATCGGATGCTTTTTTCAGTTTCTGCTTTTAAAAGTTTGTTGTACTCTTGTGTATTAAGCTCACCTTTTTTGAATTTGGCTCTCCATGTACGTACTTCTTTTGTTTGAGGGAAAGAACCGATTGTAGTTGTCGGGAATAGAGGTAAGTTAAGTCGCTCACGTTGTTTTTCTTTCCGTACCGAAAATACACTTTGACGATTAGCATTTGTATCTCTAATAGCTTTTACACGTTGTTTTACATGGTTGTTATGTATTAGTTTTGAATTTTTTCGACTTTGAATAGCACACTGATTCTCTTTTAGTTTTTCTAAAGTTTGTTTATTTTCTTCATGACTTGCCAATTGTTTTAGTGTTACCACTTCTTCAATTTTTTGCTTAGCAAATGCAAGCCATTGTTTTATTTCTGGATTAAGTTTGGTTTCAAGCTCTAAGTCACATGGGGAGTGAAGTAAAGAACATGAGGTGCTAAGCCAGATATTATCTACATCTAATTTTTCTCTTGCCTTTTCAATGGTTTTAAGGGAATCTTCAAAATCATTCTTCCAAATATTTCTACCGTCAACAATCCCTAGTGAAAGCGTTTTCTTCTTATTAAATAATTGATGAGACAGAATATCATCTAGTTGTTTTGTGCACCTTACTAAATCTAAATGAATAACATCAACTGGTAATTTTAAAGCCAAGTCTAAATTTTCGCCATAGCAGTCAAAGTAATTAGCAAGAATTAATTTTACATTGGTATTTAAGTTCTTGAAAGACTCATAGGTATGAGTTATTGCTAATCGTTCATCTAGATTTAAATCTGTTGCTAAAACGGGCTCATCTATTTGTAAATACTCAACGCCTAATTCATCAATTTCCTTGATTAGATTTTGATATATTGGTAACAGGTCATCTAATAGCTCAATACGATTAAAATCTTGTTCTTTTTCTTTCCCCAATAGTAAAAAAGTTACTGGGCCAATGATTACAGGTTTTGTTTTAATACCAAGTTTCAAAGCTTCTTTGTACTCAGTTATGATTTTCTCAGGGTTTAAAGAAAAGGTTTGGTCTTTAGTAAACTCTGGTACGAGGTAATGATAGTTGGTGTTAAACCACTTGGTCATTTCCATAGCCTTTACATCTACTTCTTCTTTTTGAAGACCTCTTGCCATAGCAAAATACCGCTCAAGTCCTGTTAAATTAGCGAACCTTTGAGGGACACACCCTAAGGTAATGCACATATCTAGTACTTGATCGTAAAGCGAAAAATCGTTTGAAGAAATTAGATCTACACCTAAATCGTTTTGCATTTTCCAATTCTTAACTCTAATGTTTTTAGAAATATTAGATAGTTCATCTTCAAAAATATGTTTTTTCCAGTAGCTTTCTACTGCCTTTTTTAATTCTCTTTTTTCTCCTATTCTGGGGTATCCCAATACAATTGATTTCATTTTTGTTATAGTTTATAATTCTTTCAAATGTATAAACAATAACTATATTATCTTATTTAATATTTTATTTAAGTTATAATATCTTTTATAGTTTAATTGTTAAGTTTTTATATCTTTACATGGTACTTAATAGGTGTAAAAAAAGAAAATTTATCTATGCTTGATTTAGATCCAATTGATTGGAAGCTTCTAGAAATACTTCAACAAAACGGAAAACTGACCACAAAAGAAATAGCGCAACAAGTCCATTTATCTTCAACACCTGTTTATGAAAGAATCAGGCGATTAGAAAGAAAAGGAATAATTAAAAAATATGTAGCAGTAGTGGAAGCAGAAAAAGTAGGTAAAGGTCTTACTGTTTTTTGTAATGTTACCTTGAAAGAACACACCAAAGAAATAGGAAATCAGTTTGTGAAAGAAATTACATCACTAAAAGAGATTACTGAATGCTATAACATTTCTGGAGATTATGATTTTATGTTAAAGATTGTAGTAAACGACATGAAAAATTATCAGGAATTTGTGATTAATGATTTAGGGTCTATTAAAAATATAGGTAGCGCACACAGTACTTTCGTAATGGGAATTATTAAACATTCATATTCTGTTCCGTTGTAATTGCATCTAACGTGTTGTGTATGATTTGTGGCGTATTTAAGCGACTAAGTTAGTAAATAAAACACAGATAGAATATTCCGGAGGAATGTTCGTAAGTAGGCTTGAACTAGCCATTAATTATACACGGTGTTGGCAACCGTATTTTTTATCACATAGTTTCAACCCAATCAATAAATTCTTTAACAGTTTCAATTGGGTTTCCTTTTTTAGTCCAATTAACTGGTTTGTCATAATATTCAAGTTCGTGTATAATAATCGGTATTGATTTTCCGAATATTTCTTTTACAATTCCGTTTTTATGTAATTCCGAACTCATTTTCACAACTAATTCGATGAATTCTTTATTAAATTTCTCTCCTTTAGCACATAATTTATCAAATAAATCATCATCATCTTCGGCTAATTCATTCTCTTCTTCCGAGTAATAATATTTTGATTTTTCAAACCATTTTTCTAAAACTTTGTCATCTTCTCCTCCAATTTGCTCAAGTTCATTCTGAAGCCAATATGCAAAATTCCATTTAGCCTCATTTTCGTCAGAAGCGTTTTCAATATTTTTCTGAAAATTTGATTTTGTATTATAACTCAAAATTATAGTCGGAAAATGAAGTTCATCATCTTCATTATAAAACCAAAATGATAAAGCATAAATATTTTCAATTTCGCTTTTGTCAATATTCGTTATCGCACTTTTTAATTTCTCAAATGATTGGTTATAAAATTCTTCTTTCATTTTGTTTTACGCTCATTTTTTATATGGTTGCCAACGGTTACTGTATGGTTAGT
>DOIV01000199.1 GCA_003511845.1 Flavobacteriaceae bacterium
GTTAAATTATTATTACAAAAAGTTTCTGTACTATCAAAGTTACAAGAACTTGTATCAACAAATAAATCCATTGAACCTACATTACCTAAGCCACAACCATTAATACCATTTAAGCCAGGTTGTGCCGTGATATCAGCTCCTGAGGTCTCTCCACCATAATTCGACTCTATAAAATTTTCTAATAAATTTGTACAGGCATCCGTATAATCAAAACAATCATCAGAAGCTGTTACTTGATAACGAATATCATAGGCAGCATTGTTGGGGTTAGATTCTCTAAGCACCAATGAATTGTCAATAGTAAATACCAGCTGCCTTGTTGCACTAGCATAGGTATAGGTTACCCCTGCTGGAAGTGTTATTGAACTCTCATCTAAGGTTACATTTATTGGTAATGTATTTACAATATTAGTGTTTATTGCGTTATCAGTACCTATATTTTTAAAATTGATATTATACCAAACTGTTTCACCAAGCTGTATAGGCGAACCTAATGTTACTTGATTACCACTGGTATTTTCAACACTAGTTAATACCTCAATTACGGGTTCAATAATATTGATAGAAAATGTGTTTAAGAAAGTGTAAATATGATCTCCACCAACATTATTTGTAACTCTTACTGTTACTCCTGTTTCATTATTACCTATTAAAGAATTTCCTGTATTTAAAGGCGTGAAATCAAGCATTTTTTGATCCCAACCCAAAGTATTAGTACTATTTAAATTTCTGTTGGTTATATGTGCTCCATTATCAGTAATCTTGCTATTAAAAAAATTATTTACTGGACTTTCTGCATCAAACAAAGCAGTGAAATTAGTATTAGCATCAGCTTTTAAAAGCATTTGATCACCAACCCATCCTAAGTCGCCTTCAAGTGCAACAACACCTATTCTTCCTTCTACAGGACCTGATGGCGGTGTCGTAAAACCCGAATAACTAAAATCAACTGCATTATTAGGAAAATCTCTCACAGCTGAGAAACCATCAAAAGTAGAAATATACTTTCTCGGTAATGAAGGATCTTCATAGACAATGACTAAGGTCCATCCTGCGGACGCATGATTACCAGTATTTGCACTAATATTTGCTACAAAATAATCTCCGTTTGGGTTTGTATTTGCTGTTACAATAGCTGTTACATCTTTATAATAAATTATATCTAATTGTATATCTGCTGTAAGATCTTGATAAGCACCTCCTGGTATTTTAAATTTCACTTCATTTCGTGCTGGAGTTGTTGGTGCAGAAACTGCACCCCAATACAAACCTGCATATACTACTTTATTACATGCAGCTGTTGTGAAATTAGCACTACTTGAATTGAATGTTGAAGCATCATTATCAATATCAATAAAAACCATATCGATAAAGTTGTTTTGTGTTTCTCCATTATAAGGAACAGTAGCACTTTCACCAACATTAGAATTACCAATTAGCGTCAAATCACCATTGATACCTTGTTTTTCGTAACGTTGCACAAAAGGTGTTGTAGTCTGTGCTTTGGTAAATAATGGAATAAATAATAAGGCTATTAATAATAATAGTGTAATATATATAAAATTACTTTTTTGAGTGGTATCTGTTGACTTCATTGTTATAAATATTTAGCGATTAATGAATAAACGCAAGATTATTAGCTTTAGTATATACATAACAACTATATTCATGTTTTTCCTACTTTATTTCTGATCAATCATAATTTACAGCTAAATATCTTTATGTTTTTTAAGCTAAAAAAACGGGATATCCACATTTGGATATCCCGTTTTTAGAATAATTATTAGCTCTTTTTATCTATACAACGTAAAACTACCTTTATACTCTTTATCATTTACTGGATCATTTAATTTGATAATGTACCAATAATCTCCTGAGGGTAATAATTTTCCTTTATACATACCATCCCATGACTGTTGTTGCCCGTTATAACGAACAAGAAGACGTTGGTATCTATCAAAAATTTGCACAGAAATATTTGGATATTTATCAATATTTTTAGGATACCATCTATCATTAGTCCCATCTCCATCAGGCGTAAAGAAATTAGGTATTTGAATTTCAGGCATAAAAACTTCTACTTCTTTTTCAACAATACAATCTTTACCATCTTTTACATAGAAAGTATATATTCCTGCCTCTTCAATTTTAAATACTTTATTAAGATCCATACTATTTTGATCGTCTAGAGCATATTCATATGGTGGTAAACCACCAGTAGCTACAACCGTATATTCATTTACACCTGATTTTTCAACCTCAAATGTTACAGGTAAATAGCCATCTTCTAGGGCAATTGTAATTGTAGTACCTACAGTAAACCCTTGAGCATCTTTTACCGTTACGGTATAATCACCACTAGCAGTAACAGTAAACATATTTGATGTTTGATACGTCACTCCGTTATCAATACTGTATTGATAATCTGGAGAACCTTTTTCTGCAATTACTTCAAATGTTCCTGTAACGCTTCCATCACATTCAAAAGTACTATCAAGAAAATTAGTTGTCGCTTCTAAAGTGCTATTTGCGTTTAAATCAATTGGCAAGCTTAACGTTTCACACAGACAGTTATCTGCAGAATTAATTACAAACACAATCTTACCTCCATTACAAAAAGCATCCTTATCAAAACTAATAGTTTGCGTTATCGTGCCTCCTGCTGGAATAATTTGATCTATTGTGCCCGAGTTGATTACAGTACCTATAGGTGTTCCTGCATCATCTGCACAAAAGATATCATAGGTATACCCAGTTGAAGCTTCCAATCCATTATTTACCAAACTCAAGTTTACCCTATATGCATATTTTCCATTATCAGCTACAGCAGTTGCATTTGTTTGACCAGAATCTGCTAAACTTGGTTTTAAAATATCTAGTGGCTCTGTAGCACTTCCTGTAATAATTTTAGTGGTTGTACATGCTACACCGTTACACAAAACATTGGCAGCTATCACATAATTTTCAACTTTAAAATCTACATCTGTAGCACAACCTCCATTAGCACCACTAATAATATTAAAAGTGAAGTTTACTCTATCTAAATTCACCAATCCTGCAGGATATTGAAAGGTCAACACATTTGTTGCTGCATCATAACCTACTACTGTAATATTATCAGTACTACTGAATGACCCATCTACATAACTAATTCCACTTGGCATGATAACATCTCCAAAATCAGCATCTTCTGTTTTTGTCGTTGCTTGACCTATAATGTCAGAAAATATAGTAGATATAGTAACCGCTTCAACAGTTCCACAATAATCTATATGTGCACCTGATGCATTACCATCATCTGGTAAAGTAACAGCTGTAAACGCATCATAAGGTTGTTCTGCTCCATCAATTCTGATTTTTTCAGAATACAATAACGAACCATTTCCTTCAGCTACGTCTCCACAAGGTTTGTTTCCAAATACTTTAAATTGTAATGGTGTACTTGACACAAAATCACAAGTTGTTTTTAAATCTAAGATGATTTTTACTTTTCTATCATTATCGGTTACCGCTTTATTAGTACCTAACAACTCTCCTAATGCTTTAATGGCACTATGTTCTCCTAAATTAATATTTAACACCTGTCCATTTACAGTCGTATTTGCATCTTCTAATGCTGCTGTATCAAACGGATAACCAACCTTTATTGACTGAACTTCTAAAGCATTTAATGACAATCCTGGAATGGAAAACTCAACTCTTGGGTTTAATATTCCTGCAAATTGTGCACTATTTACTTCTAACTCTATGGTAAATGGATCACACATGGTAATACGTGTCTCAGGTTGACTTGTAATCTTTAATTGAATTTCAGAAGCTCTTGGCAATAAAGTTAAGTCAACATCATTTTCATAACATAAATTTGCCTGATTCGCATAATTTGTTGGGTAGGCATCACAATCCCAGCCATGAGCAAAATTAACTACTTGCTCAGTACAAGAACTATAACCCGCTTTTATTTGAATATTTTTAAAGGTACCATCAGTCAATGATCCAACTTCTACATAGGCAATTCCTCCAACTATTTTAACCTCTAAATCTATAGGGTTATTAGCGTCTGTCATATCTTGAGCTGAGGTTACACCTACGTTATTAGAAACTTTTACCCAGTTAAAATCTATAGCACCACCACCTGGTGATGTATTGGTAACCACAATATCAAATGTGGCTTCACTTGCATCTCCATTTACAATAGATGAACTACCAGATTGTAAGGCAAAACTTGGTTT
>DOIV01000305.1:0-316 GCA_003511845.1 Flavobacteriaceae bacterium
CTGCTATAATTGGCTTATCATATAGGTAATCTACATAGTCTCCTTGTACCGTACCTGCATCACTAACCAAATAGTGGTTGAGATCTGTATCTTGAGCTTCAGTTAGCACAAGAGCAGTAAACGCTGCTAAACCAATACTTCCGTCTGCAATGACTGCTCCATTTTTTCTTATTCCATTACTATTTAAATCATTTACTGAAATAATTACATTGTCTGGTGTAATTAAATTGGTAAATGCGTTGGGCTGACCTGTAATGGTAAATCCGTTAAGGATGATACTTCCTGCTGGGCCAACTCCAGTAAAACTCCAATTAAT
>DOIV01000305.1:698-4390 GCA_003511845.1 Flavobacteriaceae bacterium
GCCTCTTCACAAACACCTAAACATACTGTGAAATCTAAATCATCTGTAACTGCTGCTGTAGTGCCCGTATAACCTCCTTGTCCAGTAATTTGCCCATTTCCATCAACAGTTACCGGAGAAGTGCCTAATATACCATCATTATCTGGATCTGTATGACCTGCTTCTATAACATCGAAACAACCATCATTATCAGAATCTAAATCCATGTGATTAGGAATACCATCACTATCTAAATCAAATATATCTACAATTCCATCATTATTAAGATCATTTCCTGCATCAGTGTCCATATAGTCATACCGTCCATCTCCATCCGCATCTGCATAAGGGTTAGCACCGCCTGATTCTGCTGTATTTAAAATCCCGTCACCATCATTATCGCCATCAAATGGATCTAAAACATCATCACCGTCTTGATCAAAAGCAGATTCAGCAGAAGGACAAGCAAAACCATCATTACTACTTGTTGCTTCTGAAGCTATTAAAAATTGAGCAGTAGGTGTGGCAGATAAATAATCATTAATTACATAAATACCTCCTACATTATTAGAGACATATAATCTTTTTGAATTGTCTGAATACGCAGCTCCATATACGCCATTAGGCAAGCCTGTAACTGTTTTTATTCCTCGAACATTTGTATCTAAATCCCAATATCCTATTTGACCGTTTCGTGCTCCCCAAAACCTTCTATTTACTCCGTCATTTATAAATGCAACATCTGCCACATTTAATCCGGTACCTGTCCAACCTCCTACAGCAGTAACAGAAGGTGTTCCATTTGCAGGCAATGCAGAAACATTATCTATTCTATTAAAACTTGTGCCTACTTTATACCAAAGTGCATCATTATCATCTACGTCTCCTGAAAAAGAACTGGTGCTTAAATTTCCTAAATCTACTATAGTCCCATCTGCTAAAATTCGTACAATATGGTTTTGAGCCACTGTACCTCCAGATTGATTTATCAAAGCATACATAAGCCCATCAACCTCATTATACCCACCATTATTATATCCTGATCCATTACTATTTATTGGAGCAGAATACAAACCTGTTACTGGGTTTAAGCTTTTTAATTCACCGCTAATTACTTGATAAAATAGTTTTGGGCAGTCAAAACCTTGAGCATTAATTTGATTCAGGTTAAAAAAACCTAAACCAACTACTAAAAACAGTATTAGTAGCGTTTTATAATTATAAAAATTAGGCTGTTGTTCTTTTTTAAAAATTTTATGTTTACGCTCTTCTTTTGTTGAATACAATATAGAGTTAACTTTTACAAAAAAATTTATCATGTTAGTTGATTTTAATTTTATATTATTAATATGATATTTCTCTAGTATAGTAACGCTGTCAAGCTTTACTATACGCTGGTGTTTTTTATATTTAATTAGATATTAAAAAATAATTGTTTACCATCTTAATAAAGATCGTATCAGAAAAAAAAACATGAAAAGACACCAACTTTATTAAGATGATTTCTAAAATATAGAATGAAGATAAAATTGCATTTTACGTTTCATAGATTCAGCGACATGTTATTTAATTCCATTACAAAGTTATAAAAAAAAACCAGTATTATTTTTAATTTGTTAATAATTACGTTAAAATGTTAATAATTATCAATCAAGGTTTTAAAGATCTAAACCCTCTATTCTCTCTAAATAAAAGAACTCAAAAGGTTTTTTTATCTTTTTTACATTCAACTCAAATTTCAATTATAAAAATATATTTGAGCAATAATAACATAAGAATTCATCTAATATTATTTAAATTAGCCAACTCAAATACGACTTGTGAAACATCGGTTTTTAACATATTTGTTTTTTATTGGTTTTTTATGTGCTCTAAATGCACAAGAGACTATCAATACTATGTTTTATAATTTATTGGAATACCCAGAAGCTCCACCAACTAACAGAGCAACTATTTTAAAAGTTATTCTTGACGATTACAAGCCTGATCTATTTATGGTTTGTGAATTGAAATCTGAAGAAGGAGCAAATTCTATTTTGAATACTTCGTTAAAAACCACTGACAATCGTTACTTAAAAGCAATATATGTTTCTAACCAATCTAACCCTCAAACCAACTTGCAACAACTGGTTTTTTACAATTCAAAAAAGCTAACGTTAGAAAGTCAAGATTTAATTAATACAGGTATTAGAGACATTAATCATTATGTTTTTAAACTAAAAACATCAAACCCAATATATTTAGATGTTTTTGTAGCACATCTAAAATCTAGTCAAGGTCAGGTAAATGAACAGAAAAGATTAGATATGGTCTTGGATTTTACAAGTACACTGGCTACTATTCCGTCTGACCATTTTGTGATTTTCGCAGGTGATTTCAATCTCTATACTGCACAAGAAGATGCGTATCAAGAATTACTAGACCCTAGCAATGCTATTGTGTTGAAAGACCCAATTGACAGCCCTGGTAAATGGCATCTTAATTCTAACTTTCAAGACATCCATACGCAATCTACCAGAAAATCTAATGTTGGTTTTGATGGCTTTGGAGCTGGTGGCGATTTAGACGATCGGTTTGATTTTATATTAATTTCTGAGAATCTAGAAAATAGTAATACTTTAAAATATGTGCCAAATACATACAAAGCATTTGGAAACAACGGGAATTGTTATAATAAAAGTATAAATGACCCAACTTGTAATGGTGCTGAATACAGCTCATCTATCAGAGATGCCTTATATGCTATGAGCGATCATTTACCTGTAGTATTACAATTAGAAACTAATCAAGCTTTATCTATTGAAAAAAATAATCTTACCGAAAATTATTTGCAGTTTAAAAACAGTAATATTATTTCTGATGTAATTACTTTAACGGTTAACTCTAGCGTTTTAGGGAGAGATATTGTTCTATACAATAGTATGGGACAAAAAATTAAAACTATTGTTCTAGATAAAAATAGCAAAACTATAGACACAACTTATTTATCAGCAGGCATCTATTATATAAAACTTCAAGGTGCAATCACTCCTATTAAATTTATAAAACAATAAGTTGTTATGCATAAATTTATAGTGGTTTTATGCTTCTTTTATACCCTAATTGGTCAAGCTCAAAATAATTTGATTACCATTGATGCCAAACTTGATTATAAAAATAGTGAGCTACAAATTCAGCAAGAAATTAAGTATTTCAATACTTCAAAAACAAACTTAGATACACTTTATTTTCACAATTGGCCTGCCGCTTTTAAAGACCGAAAAACACCTTTGTCTAAACGTTTGATAGAGAATTTTGACAAAAGCTTGTATTTTTCAAAATCAAAATACAGAGGAAATAGTAGTGTCAAGAGTATAACATCCTATACAAATTCTAACCACTGGTTTATTGATAAAAAAACTCCTGACATTATAGGTGTTGTCTTAAACAAATCATTACAACCTAAAGATTCTATTGTTTTAAATTTTATTTACGTTACAAAAATTCCTTCAGATACATATACTGGATATGGAAAAAAAGGTAATACTTATAATTTAAGGTTTTGGTATATTTCACCAGTAGTTTTTGATGAAAATTGGCAAATGATGAGTAATTTAGATATGGATGACCTCTATATCGCTCCTTCTGACTATTCTATAAAGTTTACGCTACCTCAAGGGATGCACATCAATACAGATTTAAAACACACCAAGACAATCAAGCCACCTTATAGT
>DOIV01000012.1:0-2112 GCA_003511845.1 Flavobacteriaceae bacterium
TTTTCAATAGCTTCGTTTAGAGTATTCGCTAATGAATGAATTCTTTTTGCTGTGTATTTTAATCCGTCAGAGCCATGATACACGCCGTACATTCCAGCCATAACGGCAAGTAAAACTTGAGCGGTACAGATATTAGAAGTCGCTTTTTCACGTTTGATATGTTGCTCTCTGGTTTGCAATGCCATACGTAATGCTCTATTGCCATCAGCATCTAAAGTAATACCAATAATTCTTCCTGGAATTAAGCGTTTGTACTCTTCTTTGGTAGCAAAATATCCTGCATGAGGTCCGCCATATCCTAACGGAATTCCAAAACGCTGTGATGTACCAACAGTAACATCTGCACCCATTTCTCCGGGCGATTTTAATACTGCTAAACTCAATAAGTCAGCAGCAACAATAACTTTAGTATCATTGCTATGTGCCGAGGTTATAAAATCAGTATAATCATAAATCTGTCCGTATTTAGTTGGATACTGAACGATTGCTCCAAAGGTTTTTTGTGATAGTTTAATTGTTTCATGGTTTCCAAAAATCAGCTCAATTCCTAGGGGTTCAGCACGTGTTTCTAAAATGGCAATTGTTTGTGGTAATACTTCAGTTGAAACAAAAAATTGATTGGCATCAGCTTTTTTTTGATTTCTAGAACGAGCATTGAATAGTAATGTCATGGCTTCGGCTGCAGCGGTACCTTCATCTAATAAAGAAGAATTTGCCATTTCCATACCTGTTAAATCAATAACCATAGTTTGGTAATTCAATAAAGCTTCTAATCTGCCTTGAGAAATTTCTGCTTGATAGGGTGTATATGAAGTATACCAACTCGGGTTTTCGAAAATATTACGTTGTATTACTGCTGGTAAAATAGTAGCATGATAACCTAGGCCAATATAAGTGCTATAGGTTTTATTTTTTGTAGCCAAATTTTGAATGTGAGCACTAAACTCATATTCACTCATTGGTTGTGGTAAGTTTAAATCAGTTTTTAAACGAATATGCGAAGGTATTGTATTCTCAATAAGCTCATCAAGATTTTTTACACCTATGGTTTTAAGCATTTCTTGAGCTTGATTTTCGGTTGAACCTAAGTGTCTCTCTACAAAAGAATCTGTTTTCATTTTGAAAAAATATATAGTTAAAAACTCTTCAAATGTAATTAAATAAAGTATGTTTTTTAATAAAAAAAAACTTAATTTATCAACTCGTTTTGATTTTATTACTTTTGTAGCATGAGTATTATCAAACGTATTTTTGATTTTTATATTTATAGTAATATCCATGTTGCTCTGGCAACATTCTGTTTGGTAAAAATAACCTTATTAACTTATGGTATTCAGGATAATTTAGTGCCATTTTTTGTATTTTTCTCTACGATTTCATCCTATAATTTTATAAGACTATATAGAATTAATGCAATCCAAGATTGGTTTTATGAGTTTAATAAAAATAATAAAAAAGGCATTGTAGGTTTGACTTTGACTAGTGTTTTACTTTTTGTTTATTTGGGGTTTTTATTAAATATATATGCATTGGTGGCTTTAATTCCTTTTGGGATATTTACGCTGTTTTATGTGGTTCCTTTTCCTATGCAAAAGAAAAATCCGATTGCATTAAGAAGTTTTGCTTTTTTAAAACTATTTTTAATTGCCATTTCATGGGCAGGTGTTACTGTACTCATCCCTTTATTGAACTATAATATTGAGATACAATTACATGAGGTATTCATTTTTATCCAACGGTTTTTATTTGTTTTGGTAATTACATTACCTTTTGATATTAGAGATGTAAATTATGATAGTGAAAACTTAAAAACCTTACCTCAGGTTTTTGGCGTACAACAAACCAAACGAATAGGTTTATTGTTTGTTATGCTCTTTTTAGGAATTGAATTGTTTAAAAATTCAATAAGTTCAAATCAGTTTAGAATACATCTAATTGTAGGATTATTATCCTTATTTTTTCTGTTTCGAGCCAATCAAAACCAACACAAATATTATAGTGCTTTTTTTGTAGAGAGTATACCAATTGTTTGGTTGGGTATTTTTATTTGGCTGAATTAATTTGGTGTGTTCTTTTAGTTAGCGATAGTTATTTTTTTGTCCAATCAGAGTC
>DOIV01000012.1:2408-2571 GCA_003511845.1 Flavobacteriaceae bacterium
ATTTTTTTGTCCAATCAGAGTCTGGTCTTTTAAATGGTTCTGATAAAAAATTACTCGAAATTTCATTAAATAATTTAGGGTTTGAAGCAGGTGTATAATGGGTTTATCCTGGCATTATACATAGTTGAGCATTAGGGATGTTTTTAAATATTTCGACCGTATG
>DOIV01000308.1:0-473 GCA_003511845.1 Flavobacteriaceae bacterium
GATCAGCCAAAAATTGAAAAATTAGATGAAGTGTATGTAAAAGCTCTTCGTGTAGATGCAGATTCTCCTATTACGCACTCTAACATCACAAAAGAAGAATTAGCCAAAAGAAATTTGGGGCAAGACATTCCAATTTTAATGAATTACTTGCCCAATGTGGTTACCACTAGTGATGCAGGTGCTGGTATAGGTTACACAGGTATTCGAGTTCGTGGTAGTGATGCCTCTAGAGTAAATGTGACCATTAACGGAATACCGTATAACGATGCTGAAAGTCAAGGAACTTTTTGGGTAAATATGGGCGATTTTGCTTCTTCTACTCAAAGTTTACAATTGCAAAGAGGTGTTGGTACATCAACCAATGGCTCTGGTGCTTTTGGTGCTAGTTTAAATATTTTAACTGATGCTGTTTCTGAAAATGCTAATGGTGAAATTTCAAATGCATTTGGTTCTTATGGTACAAGAAAACATAC
>DOIV01000308.1:855-2712 GCA_003511845.1 Flavobacteriaceae bacterium
ATCTATTCTGATGGCTATGTTGATAGAGCTTATGCTGATTTAAAATCGTATTTTTTACAAGCATCTTATGTTGATGATAATACATTGATAAAAGCATTGTCTTTTGGTGGAAAAGAAAAAACCTATCAGGCATGGTTTGGTATAACAGCTGAGCAATTAAAAGAAAATCGTCGTCAAAATCCGTATACCTATGACAATGAAATTGATAATTATGGTCAAAATCATTATCAATTACACTGGAATGAACGTTTCAATAACAATTGGTCAACAAACTTAGGCTTAAACTATACTAAAGGTAAAGGTTATTTTGAACAATTTAAAGCTGAAAAATCTGCTGAAGATTATAATAATCTAATTAAAGATAATAGTGATGTAATTGTTCGCCGTTGGTTAGATAATGATTTTTATGTAGCTAATTTTAATGTAAACTATAAAAATGATAAACTAGATTTTATAACAGGTTTATCGTACAGCAATTATACAGGAGATCATTTTGGAGAAGTAATTTGGGCAAAACAATTGGCTGATAATGCCAACATAAGAGATCGTTATTATTTTAGCGATGCTACAAAAACAGATTTCAGTATTTTTTCTAAAGCGACCTATAAAATCAATGAACAATTTAGCTTTTATGGTGATTTACAAGGACGGTTTGTAGGCTATGAAACTGAAGGATTAACTTCTGATAGAGTTTCGTTAGTCGTAGATGAAAGTTATCAATTTTTTAATCCGAAAGCAGGACTTACCTATAAATTAGGCTCTAAAAACCAGCTGTATACTTCTTATGCTAGAGCTAATAGAGAACCGAGAAGAAGTGATTTTGAAAACGGAATTACCAAAGCAGAAAAACTGAATGATTTTGAATTGGGCTATCGATTTAATAGCAACAAAATTAAAGTGAATTCAAACCTTTATTATATGCATTATAAAGATCAGATGGTCTTAACGGGCGAAATAGATGATGTAGGTGCTCCAATACGCACAACTAGTGGTGAAAGTTACCGATTAGGTTTAGAAATAGATGCTGTTTTACAGCTTTCTACTAAATTTAGCATACAACCAAATATTTCTTTGAGTCGTAATAAAAATAAAGATTTTGTCACCTCAAAAGATGGCGAATTGGTAAATTTAGGCACCACTAATATTTCCTTTTCACCTGATATCGTAGCAGGGAATAATTTAACATATATGCCAAAGAAAAATTTGCAATTTTCTTTATTATCAAAATATGTTGGCAAGCAATATATGAGTAATACCGATGCTGATTTTTCTGTATTGGATAGTTATTTTATCAATGATATAAATATTGTTTATGAATTGAAAACAAAAAGAGTTTTTAAGTCGATTGTTTTTTCTGCATTGGTCAATAACATTTTCAATGTCGAGTATGTTTCTAATGGGTATTATTATACCTATGATGATACTTGGTCTAATCCAGGAAACACAACAACAATTGAAGGTTCTGGTTATTATCCGCAAGCAACTACTAACTTTTTAATTGGGGTTACATTAAAATTTTAAGCCCTCTCCCAGAATTGCCTAAAATGGCAATTCTGACCTCTCCAAAGGAGAGGTAAATCGGAAACCTCTAGGGGCATCCTGAGTAGAATTCTTTTCGATTAAAAAATTTTTGTTTTAAAATGTGATAAGCTTAATTTTTATTCGCCAACTGCCCGCAGGCAGCATCAATGTCTTTACCTCTACTTCGGCGTACATTTACTATAATATGATTAGATTCTAGACTACGAACATACATTGCTGTAGCTTTTGGTGATGCTTGTTGAAATTCGCCATCATCAATGGCATTATATTCAATCAAGTTTACTTTTGAAGGAATTTTTTTACAATAATCTACCA
>DOIV01000152.1 GCA_003511845.1 Flavobacteriaceae bacterium
ATTGTTGGTAGTAAATCTAAATCTGTTGTTGATGAACTGATTATTGGACAAGTTAAAGTTGCCATAGAGCTTGCTTTTGCAATTGTTATATATAAAGAATTATTTTTCGGTATTTGAGAAGTAGATATGCCTGAAATTGTCACTCTATTTCCTGAAACATAAAAAACAATCTCATTATTATTATCATAAACAGTAGCGTCAGAAAAATCACCATCAGAATCTACAAGTAATCTTAAATTAGATGCAGAAGCTAGGGGGGTTGTGAGTTGTAAGTCAAAAGTAAATGTTCCTGTAAAGTTTGTATTTACTAATTTCCATTCACGTGCCAGTCTTTTTTCAATACCATTTGGTTTTTCAGTATTAATAGCTTCCATTAATCCTGAATTGTGTCCTAGTGTAATAAATTGATTATTTGAAGTGAAAATACCGTTATTGTTTATGTTGGAAGCTGTTAATGAAGATAGATATAAACGAGTAATATCATCATTTTGATGTGATTGTTTTTGAATTAACCCACTAATATCATCTCTTCCAATGCAAATGATATCATTCCAATAGTCGCTATTTCCACCATCAGAATAAATAGATGTTCCTGAACTGTTTATATAATTTCCTGACATAGCATCTCTGTCAAGGGTAATACCATATTTTATTCCAAAATAGGAGTTTATTTTTTGTCTATCCAAAAGTGATAAATCAGTATTGTAAATAGCCACTTCATTAATATGCCCCTTATGATTCCAACTTGTGGTTTGTCCGCCACCTAAATGTGTTGTTCCATTATCACCTATTATTCCAGAATAATCATCAGTTCCTTTTGATTGTGCATTTATAAAAAATTCGATACTACTGCCATCGAATTTACCCTCAAGTATTGCGGTTGGTTGATCTATAAAAGGTGCTTCAACTTGATTTTTTGTCCAATGATTAACCCAGAATTCAAATTCTTGTGAACTAGACCCCAAAGCTGTAATTCCATACCCTCCGTTTGTCCAACCAGAGGTGTCAGATTGTCCAAAAACCATAGCGTGCCATGAGTCTCCTCCACTTTCATTAGAGCCCACAGCAAAAACATTTATTTTAGTACTTCCAGCAGCCACTAAATCTTTAATATTCATATACTCATCAGTTCCATCAAAATAAACGCCAGGGTTATAATTTCTTTCAACAGTGTTTAACGAAGGGCTATTAACTACATTAGGTTGTTCAGCATGATTATCATTTCCTGATTGATCTTGCCAGTTTGTAAGCTCATTTCCAGATAAAGTAATACCTGAGCTAGCCTTTACCCAAAAAACAGCATTGTTTTTTACTCCTGCGGGACCATTAGTAGCAGGACTAATTTTTGTTTCCACCTCTACAGCAGTACACCCTGTTGTTTCCGTTGTTCCGTCAGAGGCAAAAAGGGTTACTTCATAAATTGTATTTTCTTCTAAATTGGTTGTTAAGGTATAAGTTGAAACATCACCTAAAGTTTCATTTACTATTTGAGTTCCATCAGATTTTTTCACTACAAGAACACGATAATTAGTTGCACCAGTAACTTTGTTCCAAGTTAGGGTTGGAAATAGGTCTAAATCTGTTGTTGAAGATGAGATGGTAGGACAAGTGAGTGCAGTACCACAACTAGCATCTTTACCCGCATCGGTAATAGTAGCCCATTTGTTGTCTAATATTGCTCTTTCTGCTTCTGCGGTACAATATTGGCTTAAGCCTCCGCTAAAATTAACACCAGTATTTAAGGTTTGTGCACTCCAACTTATCAATAAGGCATCGTAATTGGTAGTAGATAATTTTACATTTCTAAACATATATTGTGCTCCAGAAAACACCCCTGTATTTATCAACCCTTCTACATTCCAATTGGTTAAATTTTGATCAAATTTTGTTGCTCCATTAAACATACTGTACATATTGGTTACTTTTTCTGTATTCCAAGCAGCTATATTTTGATTAAAATCAGAAGCACCTTCAAACATGGCATGCATTTTTGTCACATTATCGGTAACCCAACCACCAATATTTTGATTAAACTTAACAGCAGAATAAAACATGTGATGCATATCTGTTACTTCAGACACATTCCAACTACTAATGTCTTGATTAAACTCAGCCGCATTAAAAAACATTAATCCCATATCAATTACCTGCCCTGTTTTATTGCCCCAATTTAAAGGTTGGTTGTTATTATTAAATGCAGGAGCATTATGAAACATGCTGTTCATAATTTTAACAGCAGACACATCCCAGTCACTAATATCTTGATTAAATGGGGTTAATTTAAACATCCCAGCCATATTCTCTACCTTACTTGTTTTAGCACCCCAATTTAAAGGTTGATTATCATTGTTATAAGCCGAGGCTTCGTAAAACATAAATCTCATATTCTCAACAGCAGACACATCCCAATTATCAATATTTTGATTGAAAATGGTTGCTTTGAAAAACATAGAAGAAAGATCTTTAACAATTGATAGATTAGGAATGTCTGAGGCTTGACCTATTAATTCTGAACACCCTTTAAATGCACTATTCATTGAAGTCCATTCTTGATCTCCCCATTGGTCTATGGATATTATTTTGTCTTTGTCGCCAGTATTATTAAAATAAATTCGTGGAAAAACCCCCGTGATACTTACGGTATGATTTCCTGCTGTTGTATAAGAGTGCGTAGCGTCTCCAGTTTCTCCAGTTGCTGTAGTTCCATCTCCCCAATCTACCGTATAGTTATAGGTTTCTCCAGTAAAAGTCGGTATCGTAATACTTTCGTTTGCGGTGGTGGTTTGCCATGTGGTTACAAACTGTGCAGACAAAGAGAAGCTGCTTAGAAAAAAAGCAATAACTAAAGTTAGTACAAGGCTAGACCTTGATATTTTAGAAGAAAACAAAAAGTCTAAAATTACAGGTTCTTTTTTATAATGGGTTTGACTCATCTCAATTTGGGTTTAATACTCGTAAGTATTGGCTTTATTTAGTTTCTGTAATAAACTTTAATAAAACCCAAAAATAGATGAGATATTGTTTATTGGATGTTTTTAATTTATAAGTGCAAGGGTTTGTTTTATATTCGTAAAGATTCCTTCTAATTATTAGATAATAAGGCTTTAATTTCAGATTTTCGTCGTAGTGAAATAGGAATATTGATATTACCATTTAAAATTAAAATATCATTTTCTAAACGGATAATGTGTTTTTTATTGACTAAATAGGATTGATGCGTTCTGATAAAAGAATATTCAGCTAATAAATCTTGAAAATATTTTAAATTTTTAGAAGCTAATATAGACGATTCTTTCAATACAATTTTAGAATAAGAACCCTCAGATTGGCAATATAAAATTTTAGTAACATCAATAAAATAGGTTTTGTTGGTAGTTTTAATTACAATTTTTTGCACTTCAGTATTTTTATTTTCTTCTAAGTTTTGCAATAACTCTTTCAATTCATTTTCTGATTGAATACTTTCTTCAGCTTTGGTTAGAGCATTTTTTAACTCTTCAGGTTCAATAGGTTTTAATATATAGTCTAGGGCATTAAATTTAAATGCTTTTATGGCGTATTGATTGTAGGCGGTAATAAATATGAGTTTGAAATCGACCTTAGAGAGTTGATTAATTAATGTAAAACCTGTACCATCTTCTAATTCAATATCTAACAATACAATATCTGGGTTGGTTGCTGTAATTACCTTTTTAGCTTCAAGAATAGAAGGAGCTTCTCCAACAACTTCATAATTAGAAGTCATTAGTTTAAGGAGTTTTTTCAGCACTCTTCTCACATTAATTTCATCGTCTATAATTACAATTTTTAACATTAAATGAGTTTTAGTAAAATGATTACTTGGGTTCCTAATTTGTTTTCTAAGGGTTGGATAGAAAATAGTTTTTCTTCACCAAATCCTCTTAGTTTTAATCGTTTTATAAAGACATCAATAGCGTGTTCTCTGTCTTCAAAATTTGTGTTTTTAGTATAGCCAACGCCATCATCCAGAATTTTAAAGCGTGTAAATTCTCCTTTTTCTGAAATATAGATTTGTAATAATCCTTTTGCTTTTTTTGGTTTTAATCCGTGTTCAATAGCATTTTCTATAAAAGGCTGTAAAAGCATGGGTGGTATTTGTATAAACGAAGTATCAACAGTATCTTGAACGGTAATTTTATAATCAAATTTATTTTCAAAACGTAATTGTTGGGTTTCGATATAATTTTTTAGAGCATCTAAATCTTCTTCTAAGCTGATAAATTTTTTATTTACAAATTCGAAATTTTGACGTACCAATTTAGCAAAACGAGAGAGATAGGTACTAGACTTTAATGGATCATCATCTAACAGTGTATTTTGTATAGCGGTAAGTGCATTAAATACAAAATGCGGATTCATTTGCGTACGTAACATTTTTTGTTCTAATCGTAATTTTTCTCTTTCAAGTTTGAGTTTTGAATTTTTATTTCTTTGAAGGAAAAATAAACCTAAAAAGAATAACAAACCTGTTAAAATGGCAAAGATTATTTTGTTTTTATCATTATTATTCTTTTGTTGTTGCAATTCTTTTTGTTTTGAAACTAATTTGTATTGATTTTCTATGAGTTTAATTTTTTCTTCATTTTCTAATTTGGTAAATAGCTCACTTATAGAATCTCTTTTAGCAACATATAGCAATGAGTTTTCAAAACTTTTATCTTTGATAGAGATGTCTAATAATGCATCGTAAATTTCTTTTTGGAGAGAGAGCCTACCTGCCTGTTCTTCTATTTTAAGAGCTTCTAAGTATAATAATTTAGATTTTTCATTTTCTTTGTTGCTCGCATAGATATACCCTAAATTACGTTGTGGATCTGAATTGAGCCTGTTGTTTTTTTTATTTAAAAGGATTGCTTTTTTATAATAAGTACTAGCACTGTCAATAAGTTTAGCCTGTTCTAGTACATAACCAATATTATTATAGGATGCCGCTAAAGCATCGTTATCTTTTAGGTTTAATTGAATAACAGATGCTTGTTTGACAAATTCAATCGATTTTTCAAAATTTCCATATTGAAATTCAATATGAGCTAAAGAATTTAACGCTTTAGCTTCTCCTTTTTTATCATTAATTTCTCTGTAAATTTTTAATGCAATAGTAATCTGCTCTAAAGCTTTTCTTTTTTTTGAAAGAAAGCCATTAGATACACTTAACAGCATGTTGGTTTTGGCAATAAATTTTTGGTCGTTTTCTTTATTAAAGAAGCTTAGTGCATTTTCTAAACTAACAATGGCTTCGATATCTTTTTCTAAATGTCCTAAAACCCTACCTTTTTCATAATATAAAAGTCCTGTTTGATGTGTGGAAAAATTGTTTACGCTAGTTAAACTATCTATTTTAAATATCGTTTTTCTGAAATTGGTATCAGAAATAAATTCGATAAACTCATTGTCAGATAACTTGGTAGTTTTAGTTGTTTTTTTAGTACAACTTATTATTACAACTAGAAATAACAGAGCTAATAGATATAGTTTTTTTATCATATTAATACAATATTGTTTAACCAAAAAGTTGCATTTACAACTTGAATTCAGCATTTATTTAAAAGTAAGTTTTTTAAAATTCTGAAAATCAAATAATTAACATTAAGTCTTTTATCTTGTGTCTAATAGTGAAACGGTCTTACGTCTTTTATCGGACGCTATGATTTTAATACACTTTATTGCTAAAGTAACACATTTACATACTTTCTAAAATAGGCTTTTATTATCTATATATACAGTTTCAGAAAAGAGCTCCATTTTTAAATAGTTCTTTTTAGGGTTATTCTTTTGTTTAACAACAACAATTTTATAGCGATTATACTCCATAATAACCTATTAAAAAACTGATGCATACTATTACTAAAAATAGTTTTACGATACCTTTTAAACATCCTGGTGCCATAATGATTGTTTTTTTTAGTTAAAATTATCTTATAAAGATATAAATTTACATACTACTTAAAATTGCTTTTTTACTTTCGATATATTCTGATTCTGAAATCAATTCCATTTCAAACATTTCTTTTAGTTTTTTGAGTTTCTCTATCGGATTCCCCGTTTGTTCTACAACATCATTTTTTTGTATGACTTCTTCTTTATCGGTAGCTTCTTGTTGTACTGTAGCAACTAAATTTACATTATCAGATTTACTTTCCATAGACATTTCACAACCATATTTATCTTTAAAAACATCATCCAATTCATCAGCTTTTAAAGCCAAGCGAATCATGTTATTTTTAATTTCATCTTTTTTAAGTGAGTAAATATCAGATAAATGTGTGCGGTACGAAAGGAAAATTTTATTTTCATAAATGCCTAGTTGATATGGTGCTACTTGGTTTGATGTAACAAAAGTTAAGAGCTCTTCTAAATGTTCTTTAGG
>DOIV01000211.1:0-2938 GCA_003511845.1 Flavobacteriaceae bacterium
ATTAAAATGGAAGTACTGGCTGAGGCTTTAAAAAACATGAGCTCTACAGATTTAGATGCTGATATTAATTTAGAGACTAAAATAATTAGCAGTAATAATAACATCCCAATGATTATTACTGAAAAAGATGGGCAAATTAAATCTTGGTTTAATTTAGATGTTGAAGAAGGTGTTTTATCATATAAAAAACTATCTGATAAAGATAGGATGTATCTTACCAATAAGTTGGCTGACATGAAACAAGGTAATGAACCTTTAGCTATAAATCGTGAAGCAAAAAAAGGACCAACTACTGATTATATTTACTATACAAACTCTAATTTATTAAACAAATTAAAATACTACCCCTTAGCATTACTCTCTATATTATTTCTTTTCGGTATTGTTATATACTTGGTGTTTAAATCTAATAAAATTGCCGAACAGAACAAACTTTGGGCAGGTATGGCAAAAGAAACTGCACATCAAATAGGCACACCGCTTTCATCTTTATTAGGATGGGTTGAAATTTTAAGAATGGATAATACTGATGAAAATACCGTATTAGAAATTGAAAAAGACATTCAACGTTTAAATACCATTGCCAATAGATTTTCAAAAATTGGCTCAATCCCTAAACTCACTAGACATAACATTGTTTTAGAAACCAAAAAATCTTTTGATTATTACGCTTCAAGAAGCTCAAAATTAATTGACTATCATTTTGATACTGATGAAGATGCTAAAATTTACGCCATGATCAATCAACAATTATTTACTTGGGTAATTGAAAATTTGGTGAAAAATGCCATTGATGCCATGGAAGGTAAAGGTACTTTAAGGATAAAAGTACAGTCAAAAGATAGTAAGTTTGTTCAGGTTCTTGTTACAGATACAGGAAAAGGTATTCCTAAAAGTAGCTACAAAAAAATATTTGAACCTGGTTATACCACTAAAAGACGAGGATGGGGTTTAGGGCTGTCACTCACCAAAAGAATAATTGAAGATTACCACAAAGGTAAAATTCAAGTTCAAAAATCTGAAGCAAATGTAGGTACAACAATGAGTGTTTTACTTAAAGAACTTTAAAAGGAAGACGCTAGACCGCTTCGCTTTTAAACACATGAATAAAGACTGATACAACACCAATTTACTTATAATTTTCTAGAAATAGCTGAAGCTATTTGTTTAAATTCATCTTCAGTCAAGGTTACTTTTTGCTGAAAAGTGGCATCTTTCATTGAATTTAACGGAATTAAATGCACATGTACATGTGGTACTTCTAAGCCAATAACTGTCAAGCCTACTCTTTTACAAGGTATCGTTTTTTCTATAGCGATGGCAATCTTTCTTGAAAACTCCATCAAATCTTGATAAGTATCTTTATCTAAATCAAACAATCTATTCTCTTCTTTTTTTGGCACTACCAAAGTATGTCCTTTAGCATTGGGATTGATATCTAAAAAGGCAAAAAAATCATCATTTTCAGCCACTTTATAACTTGGTATTTCTCCGTTAATTATTTTAGTAAAAACTGACATTGTATTAAGATCTAGTTATTTCTAAAACTTCAAATTTCATGATACCATTTGGCACAGTAACCTCAGCTATTTCACCTACTTTTTTGCCCAACAACCCCTTACCTATAGGAGAATCTACTGATATTTTTCCAGTCTTAAAATCAGCTTCTGAGTTGGCTACCAAAGTATAGTTAAACTCCATATTATTGGCTGTGTTTTTAATTTTTACATTTGACAAAGCCAATACTTTAGAAGTGTCTAACTGCGACTCATCAATCAATCTTGCAGAAGCCACAACATTCTTCAATTGTGCAATTTTAAATTCTAACATCGATTGCTCTTCTTTTGCAGCATGATATTCAGCATTTTCGCTTAAATCGCCTTTATCTCTTGCTTCTGCTATATCATTTGTAACTCTTGGTCTTTCAACATGTTCTAACTTCTCTAATTCCTCTCTAAGGTTTTTCAATCCTTCGGCTGTATAATAAGAAACTTTACTCATAACGCTAATTTTTTAATGAAATAAAAAAATCTCAACTCTATTTTGTCTGAGATGAGATTAGACTACAAATATACAAAATATTTACATTTATTCGTAACTTGCCAAAAAATTACTTTTAATGAAAAAAGCAATTACTTTATTACTTTTTATAGGATTACTAGCCTGTAACACAACAGATGACAACAATCCTGTTTTACCAGATGTTGCGGTAAACACAACTGTATTTTTAAACAACCCTACAAATAACGACCTCTTATTTGTAGGCGGTACTGTAGAAATTGGTGGCGGTATAAAGGGAATTGTAGTTTATCGGGGTGCCAATGACACCTTTTTTGCCTATGATTTGGCTTGTCCACACCTTGCAGTTAATGAATGTACTAAAATGGACGTTGACGGCTTATTTATGATTTGTACTTGTGACAATTCAAAATTTGCTTTGGCTCTTGGCGGAGCTCCACAAAGCGACACACCTTATCCTGCAAAACAATACAGAGTGGTTAAAAACGGTAACACCTTATCAATTACAAACTAACTTTTAATGATTAATTATTTTTCTTCTGATTTTAAATTAGGTATCCTTGGCGGAGGACAACTGGGTAAAATGCTATTGACCGAAACTCAAAAATTCGACATTTACACTTGTGTTTTAGAAGCTACGAAAGATGCTCCTTGTGCAAATATTTGTGATGAATTTCATATAGGAAGCTTACTAGATTATGATACTGTTTATAAATTCGGGAAACAAGTAAATACCCTAACTTTTGAAATTGAAAACGTAAATGTTGACGCTTTAGAACAGTTAGAAAAAGAAGGTATACATGTATATCCGTCTTCAAAAACACTGCGAACTATCCAAAATAAAGCAATTCAAAAAAAATTTTATGTAAAGCATGAAATTCCAACAGCTAAATTCTCTCATTTCGCTACTGCGGATGAA
>DOIV01000211.1:3328-3737 GCA_003511845.1 Flavobacteriaceae bacterium
ACAGGTGTTAAAATTGTAAAATCTAAAAATGATTTAGAAAATCTACCCAATGTAGAATGTATTGTCGAAAAACTAATTCCGTTTAAAAATGAATTGGCAGTTATTGTTTCTAGAAATGTTGATGGAGAAATAAAAACCTATCCTGTAGTTGAAATGGAATTTCACCCAGAAGCCAATCAAGTAGAATATGTAATTTGTCCTGCTAGAATTTCTGAAGAAATAGCCAAAAAAACTACTGAAGTTGCTTTAAAAGTTTCCCAAACCTTTCAACATGTTGGCTTATTAGCAGTAGAGTTATTCTTAACTGAAAATGATGAAATATTGGTCAATGAAGTCGCTCCTAGACCTCATAATAGCGGTCATTATAGTATAGAGGCATCTTATGTAAATCAATTTGAACAGCATATTA
>DOIV01000101.1 GCA_003511845.1 Flavobacteriaceae bacterium
TCTCCTAAAACCACCAATGCATTTGGTAAATCATCTGCCAATTCAAATGCTTTGGCTTTATTAATTTCTATTATTTTAATGTTCATTTTTTTGTCACACAATTCTTTAGCGGTTCTTTTTCCTATAGAACTACCGCCAACAATCATAACATTACGAACGTCTTTTTTTGTTTTTCCAGTCAGTTTGTACAATTCACTTACGCCCTCTCTAAGTGTAATGAAATAGGATAAATCTCCCACTTTAAAAACGGTATTACCACGTGGAATTTCAATATCATCAGAATTCTCTGCTTGTATAGCAATAGGCATAAAATGTATTTCAGAAAAAGTAGTTGCAGCTTCCATAACTGTCATCCCCACAAACGGAGCTTCTTCAGATAAAATAATACCTAACATGCTTAGTTCACCATCTTCAAATTCATGCATATGGTTAAAAGCAGCTTGATTGAGTAGCATTTTTATTTCTTTTGTAGCCAATTCTTCAGTAGAAATAAGTTCGTCAATACCAAATTCAGCAAAATTAATTTCATCTTTATTGTCAATAAATTCTGAGTTGTTAATTCTAGCAATGGTACGCTTTGCACCTAATCTTTTAGCTAGCACACAAATGGTAATATTAACCGTTTCATTAGAAGTAACAGCAATAACCAAGTCCGTATTTGCAACGTCAGCATCTTTTAATTTAGAAATAGATGTAGCATTTGCTTTCATTACTCGAATATCTAAACGAGTATCAGCATAGGTTAAACGCTCTTTGATTTCATCAATAAGCGTAATATCATGAGACTCAAACGAAAGTAACTTTGCTAAGTGAAAACCAACTTCACCAGCACCAGCAATAATTATTCTCATTAAATTTTATTTAGCTAGTATTTAAGTTTAACGCCAAATTAATCATATAATTATAAAACCAAATTGGTATAACAAAAGTATTATTTTTTTCTTTTATATCTTTAAAGAAATTTTATAAATGAATTTAAAGTCAAAATCTTTTTCTATAAAAAACTGGAAAGAAGATGATAGACCTAGAGAGAAGCTAATTTCAAAAGGTAAGGAAGCACTATCTGATGCTGAGTTAATCGCTATTTTGATTGGTTCAGGTAATAGAGAAGAAAGTGCTGTTGGTTTGGCAAAGCGGATCATTACTCACGCTAATAATAATTTAATGGAGTTGGGAAAATTGTCATTAAACGATTTGATTCAATTTAAAGGGATTGGTGAAGCAAAAGCAGTGACAATTGTAACTGCTTTAGAGTTGGGAAGGAGAAGGCGATTGGAAGAAGCCTTAGTGAAACCTAAAATTACCAGTAGTAAAGCCGTATTTGAAATTATGCAACCTATCATTGGTGAACTATCACATGAAGAATTCTGGGTCTTGTATTTAAACAATTCAAACAAAATTAGTTCTAAAAATCAATTGAGTAGCGGAGGTATTACGGGTACTTTGGTAGATGTTAGGTTGTTATTTAAAAAAGCAGTTGAACTGTCGGCAGTAGCGGTTATTTTATGCCACAACCATCCCTCAGAAAATTTAAAACCTAGTAGAGCTGATAAAGAGTTAACGTTAAAAATTAAAAAAGCAGGTGAAATTTTAGATATTAAAGTGTTAGATCATTTGATAATTACTGAAAAAGCGTACTTTAGCTTTGCAGATGAAAACTTGATGTAATGCTTTTAGTTTATACACATAAAATAACTCCGAGATTAACCTATACTTTTAAACATTTCTTTACTAGAATATTACAAGTTCAAGTAAAGTTTACTACAAAAGTAGAAGAGTTTATTGCTCATGATGGGTTAAAATTAACCTATTCAAAACAAGCTCTAGGTAATGAAATTTTCATTAGAAGTACCAATTTGTTATTTGAACAAGGTATTAATGATGTTGAAATAGTCATGGGTAAATGGGATGGTGTTGATTGCTTTTTTCAATCTAAACAAGAAGCTACAGTTTCTTTTGATATTTTTGCTGCAACATTTTATTTGTTGAGTAGGTATGAAGAATACTTACCACATGTTAAAGATGAGCATGAAAGATTTACTGCTGAAGATAGTATTGCTTATAAATATAATTTTTTAGACAAGCCTTTGATAGATATTTGGGCGTATAAATTCAAAAATTTAATAAAAGATAAATTCCCAGAATTTAAATTCCTAGAAAGAGAGTTTGAGTACATTTCAACCATTGATGTTGATATGCCCTATACATTCAAACATAAAGGTTTAATCAGAAGTATAAGTGGTTTTTTAAGTGATTTATCAAAGTTTAGGTTAATTAATATTTGGCATAGACTTATTGTTGTTTTAGGCTTTAGAAAAGATCCTTTTGATACTTTTGAAGAGTTGATAAATTATCAAAAAAAGTATGGAATTAAAACTATATTTTTCTTTTCTGTCGGCGATTATTCTACCTATGATAAGAATACATCATCTAGAAATTCAAATTACCAATCCTTAATAAAATCTGTGGCTGATTACGCTGAGGTTGGTTTACATCCGTCGTATTTTTCCTATAAAGATGAAGTTGTTTTACAAAAAGAGAAATTGAGATTAGAAGCGATATTTAACCGACCAGTTGAAAAATCACGCCAGCATTATTTACGTTTGGCGATACCAGAAACCTATCAAAATTTAATCAACTTAGAAATAAAAGAAGATCATACTATGGGTTATGCAGATCATTACGGATTTAGAGCGAGCACTTGTACTCCTTTTTATTTTTATGATTTAGAATATGAAATTCAAACTCCTTTAAAGGTTTTTTCGTTTGCTGTGATGGACGGTACATTAAAAGATTATTTAGAACTTTCTAATAAAAAATCTTTTGAAGTGATTGTAAATTTAGCATATGAAGTGAAAAAAGTTGATGGTACTTTTATTACACTTTTCCATAATGAAACGATTAGTAATATAGGACGTTGGAGGCGTTGGAGGAAAATCTATATTGATGTTTTTAAAAAACTAGCTACGGTATAGATGATAGAATATTTATCTAGAAATCAATTAAATATTGAAAAATACAATCACTGTATTTCTAATGCTGTAAACACAAGAATTTATGCCTATGCTTGGTATTTAGATGTGGTTTGTGATGATTGGAATGTCTTAGTGAAAAATGATTACCAATTTGTGATGCCTTTGCCAAAGCGAAAAAAATATGGTATTCATTATATTTATCAAGCCCCTTGGATACAGCAATTGGGTGTCTTTTCAAAAGATGCTATTGAAGTAGGACTAGTAGATAGTTTTATAAAAAAAATCCCTAAAAAATTTAAATTGATAGATGTCCTTTTGAATACCAATAATGTAATAAATTCACAAAAGATAGAGGTAAAAACCAACTTTATTTTACCTTTAAACAAATCGTATACTTCAATTAGAAAGAATTACAGTAAAGGTCGGAATAGTAGTGTCAAACAAGCAGAGCGTACTGATTTAACTATAGTTGAAGGCTTTAATCAGGATGAAATCATTCAGCTTTTTAAAAAAAATAAAGGAGCTGAATTGCATAAAAAAGACGCTGATTATTTGGTGTTGAGTGTATGGATTAATGTTGCTTTGTCTATAAAAAAGTTGAAA
>DOIV01000136.1:0-805 GCA_003511845.1 Flavobacteriaceae bacterium
TTTATTTTTCTTCATCAAATATTTCAAGCCCTTTAGGGCAATCTTCACAATTTTTATCCAATTTAAGAGATTCTGATCCTTTGGGCATTTTACTAGATAGTTTTGCGAAAATTGCATTTATAATTTTTTCTTTTTCATTTAGGTATTCTGTAATTGAAATTGCTTTTTTAAGGGACTCTTTATCAATATTTATCATGCAATCAACTTTTTCTCCAATTTGGATTTTAGATGACGTGATATGAAACACTTTATCAGTATCATATACTTCAAGTATTAAACCTGAAAGACCTTGAAATTTCCAAGGACCAAACGGTACGGGTATTTCATTGGTAAACCACGCAGTATAGCTACGCCCTCTAAAGTCAATAGTTGCTTTTTGACATATAAACTTACCTATTTTTTTAGTCTCTGAGTGTAAATCCCATTTCCATTCAAATTCATCCTCCTCAACTAATAATGTTTCGTTAGAAAAAATCTCTCTAAAATAAAACTCTTTTTTATTATTATAGAAAAACATAGGTGTTGTGTTTTCTCTTCCTATTATTGTTGTTTTTGTTAAGCCTATTTCTGAATTTTTTGTTTCTTGAGTGTTATCTGTAGACTTAATATTTATTTCTTCAGAATAAGATTGATTATTATCAAACTTCATTCTAAAATTATTAGTAAAAGTTTTAGAAATACTCATAGAATGAGTATAATAAATTTCACCGCAAGTTTTATTGTTTTGACTCCAACTAGAAAGAATAATAAACAAAATGATAAAGTGAATTAATATTTTTTTCTGTAATTTCATATTTTTAAATTT
>DOIV01000136.1:1146-1390 GCA_003511845.1 Flavobacteriaceae bacterium
TTTTGTTTAAAACAAAACCCAAATAGTTTATACTTATCTTATACTGGTTCACAAGACTTCCACTCAGTACAATACTTTTCTCCACCAATATATACACATTTTCTATATATACAAGAAATATAGCCAGAACTTGATGTCGAGTTATTATAATCTAGAAAAGACACCTTAAGTTCTATTGAGATAACATCGTTTACTTTATTTGTTGTAAATACAGTTTCTTCAACATCAACCGCTGAAGTCTTTT
>DOIV01000136.1:1736-5251 GCA_003511845.1 Flavobacteriaceae bacterium
CTGCAAAAGCAAAAGAAACGGTTAATAGTAATAAAAATGTTAAAATTAATATTATTTTTTTTCATCTAGTTCTTCCCATTCGTAAGTTATTTCTTTATTCATTTTTCTATCTTCATTCATTTTAACACCAGTAATTACAGTACCTCTTGGCATACTTGCTATTATTTTATTTAAAATAGCAACATTTCTTTTTGCTTCAATTTTAAGGTTTTCTTTTAAAGAGATTTCAATAGATTCATCAAAATTTGGAGTAAGTAACGTTTTGTTAAAAGTTTTTTCATCTAAAAATTCAAGTTTCATTGCAAAAAAATCAACTTGATTGTAATGGTCATGAGCTTCTAAAATTAACCCTGGTAAACCGTTTAATTTCCATGGCCCTAACCTTACAGGTATACCTTGAGCAAACCAAACAGTGTATTCTCTACCTCTAAACTTGCCTATTGCTTTTTGACAGTTGTGTTTTAAAATAATTTTAAATTCGTTAAGTATATTCCACTTAATGGAAACTATGTTTTCTTTGGCTAAATAATGTTTTTTATCAATTATGTGATGCTTGTATATTTTTTTATCTAATAAATCAGTATAAAATTTAGTGTCACTATGGTCTAAAGAATCACCATGCTGTATTACTTTATTGCTTTCTTTAAACGAATGGCTTAAATAAAACTTACCTTCAATAAAACAAGATTTTTTGGGGCTAAACACAAGGGTAGAATTGGCTTTAGAGGCCGAACCAAAAGTTAAAACAGTTAAATACTCAATTTTACCAAAAAGCTCTTTTTTTTGAGCTAATGATGTAAATGCTATAAAAATAAATAAATAACTTAAAATATTTTTCATAATTTTTGTTGTTTAAAAATCTGGTCAAATTTATTTGACCAGATTTCGTTATTTAAATAATTATAGCATGTGAAAAACAACACCACAATCACCTCCTTCTTCCCAAAATTCTATTATCGTCTCGCCTTTAAATTTAACAACATGTAACGTTTCACAATAACCATCTTTAGTTATAATTGTTCTTACAGCAACAGTTTGATAATTGTTAATATTATTTTCAAAATTAATAGTCTTTATAGACTCATTAAATGTTGAGTTTTCTTCAACCTCAACTATTGAAGTCTTTTCAACTTCATTCTCTGCAAAAGCAAAAGAAACGGTTAATACTAATGCAAATGTTAATAAAATATTTTTCATAATTTCTAAAATTTTAAACCTATCCCGTATCGGGACTTTAGGTTAGTTAATTGAGCAAAATTGCTCGTTAATAATTTTGAAAAGTCTGAAAGGAGTGCTACTTTTGGAGCACTAAATTTCAACCAAAACTTTGGTTGTTTTTTAAGCCTAAATCTTATTAAGACTTGCTGGTTAACTATTCATAGGCAACTGGTTTTAAATTAGACATTTTCAACGATTTTTATTTTATTTACCTCAACCAGAGGTTTTTTAATCTAAAGAATTCCTCTACGCTTTGCGGAGAGGTTACCTTTTTACCTCTCCTTTGGAGAGGTCGTAATCGCATTCAGCGATTACGGGTCAGGTAATACATATACTTATTACTTAGCATTCAAAAAATGAATGTAAGCATAGTGGGTTAATTGCCGATAAATTTTCTCTTATTTACTACCTATAAAGGTCTCCTCGTTTGCTAATATACAAAAAAAAATGAAGCGACAAAATTTTTAATGTTTTTTTTAGAAAGTTTTTGTTTTTAGGGATAATTCGGGTTCGTTTTCAGTGTGAAAAACCAGAAATTTAATAATTGATTTGTCTGGATTCCTGCCTACGCAGGAAAGACAAGTGTTTTCTTAAGTATAAATAAAATAAGTTGTGCCTACAATTATTTATCAACTTCCTTAGAAATATTCTCTTGAAGTTTTATTTTTTCTGGCTCAGTAAATTTATGATTACATTCATTTTTATGTAAGTGTTTATCACACACTTTCGTTACTATCGCATTTTGTTTGGTATATAACCCACACTTTTTACATATAAAAAGATGAAAACTCAATTTAAATTTTTCCCAAAAGGTAGCTTCCTTGTACTGACTCTTATCGCATATAGCGGTAGCCTCATCACAATTTATAAAAAATTTACTCATAATTCATTTACTTTGCAAACCAATTTTCTTCTAAACATTTTCTTAATTGATGTCTTGCTCTGTGTATAATTACCCAAAGATTAGACGGTGTAATGCCTAATTCATTACATATTTCTTCTGTCTCGTAATTTTCAACTGTTTTTAAGAGAAATACCATTCTGTATTTTTCAGGAAGAAAATCGACACAAGTGTCAATTGCACTTTTTAATTCGGCATTTTCAATTTTCATTTCAGCTTCATTTCCCCAAGAAGAAGGTGCTCTTTCTTCTATCCATTTTCCTTTATTCTCTCCATCTTCATAAAAGTCCATTCTAACCTCAGCCTTACCTTTTTTAGAATTTATTTTTCGGTAATAATCAATGATTTTACGTTTAAGAATGGAGATGAGCCATGTTCTTTCTGAAGCCAAACCTTTAAAATTATCTTTTGCTTTTAAAGCAGATAAAAAAGTTTCTTGAACGATATCTTTTGCCAAATCTTCATTGTTAACTCTTGTTATAGTGTAGTTAAACAAATAATCAGCATGTGATTGAGCCCAGTTATTTGGATCTAGAGTATGTAGCGGTTTTTCAGACATTAATTTTTTACGATATGTAAATATAAAGTATTCCTTTTCAATTTCAACTCTTTTCTGCAATCAGTAATCAACATTCGTTACTCGTTAATGTTTTCAATATTCATCCTCTGAAGTTTTCTCTATTTTCTAAAAACCTTACCGTCCAATATGAAAAATAGCGTCGCCCATATTTATTATCGGGAAATTATTTACAGCAATAATATAGCCATCATATGGGGCTTTTATTTTAAAGCTTGTTTCACCATAGGTATCCATAATATAGCCTAATGTTTGCCCCTTTTTAACAGATGCTCCATTTTTAATAATCGTTCTAAAAAGTCCTGCATATTTGGCACGGACCCATTTTCTACTGATAATTTCTATGCCTTTTTCCATTTCTGGGATAATGACACTTTTAGCAATCATATCAAAATACCTTAAAACATTAAGTGTACCGTTTATTCCTTTTTTAATGGATAGTCTATCCAATCGTAAAGCTTCGCCTCCTTCAAAAACAAGGATGGGAATGTTGTGTTTGTAACATGCGTTTCGGAAAGATTTCGGAATTAATTTTGAAGCAAATTGATAAGGTGCATTAAAAATAGTTGCCAAATGCTTTGCTTGTTCATCTTCATTAGTATATCTAATTTGAGGATAATTACAGCGTTGTTCGCCTCCTGTATGAAAATCTATCCCAAAATCAACATTTTCTACTATTTCTTGCATCAAATAAAAAGCCATTCTACCAGCTAATGACCCTTTTTTAGAACCAGGAAAACTTCTATTTACGTCTTTACCGTGCATGTCACGAGAAAGGTTTAAAAACCCGAACACATTCAATAACGGCACTACAATTAC
>DOIV01000347.1 GCA_003511845.1 Flavobacteriaceae bacterium
TCTATATTACCAGAGCCTAAGCCAGCATACAATACGGTTTCTACCATAGTTAGAATTTTAGAAGACAAGAAGTTTGTTGATCACGAACCTTTTGGTAAAGGGTATAAGTATTTTCCATTAGTAGACAAGTCAGCCTATAGTAGTCATAGTTTACACAAGCTGATGGATGGTTACTTTGAAGGCTCTTTTAAAAGTATGGTATCCTTTTTTGTAAAAAAGAATGATGTCAGTTTAAATGAATTGGAAGAGATTTTTAAAGAAATTAATGACAAAAAGACATAGTTATGCTAGATTATATCATCAAAGTACTATTATTTCAAACCTTATTTTTAGCTATTTATGATATTCTGTTAAAAAAAGAAACTTTTTTTCAATGGAATAGGGCGTATTTGATTTTTACATCAATAGTTGCTTATGCAATCCCATTGATAAAGATTGATAGTGTGCAAAAAATATTACCTCAAGAATTAGTGGTGCATTTACCGGAAGTATTGTTAAGTCCGAGTGCTGTAATAAAACAACAATTTGATTGGTCAGCATTATTTTTTACAGGCTTACAAGCTGTTTTTTTGATCGGGATTATTATTACTAGCCTCTTGTTTTTTATAAAACTCTATAAAATTATTAGATTAATAGCTATAAACGATAAAGAATTTACTTCAAATTATTATTTGGTTTGGATGAAGAATAATACTGCTTTTTCGTTTTTTAATTATATTTTTTTAGGAAAAGAAAATACGAATAAAACCGAAGTTATAGAACATGAGCTGGTACATGTACAGCAAAAACATAGTTTAGATTTACTGTTTTTTGAAGTACAAAAAATTGTGTGTTGGTTCAATCCGTTTTCTTATCTATATCAATATAGAATTTCAGAATTACATGAGTTTATAGCTGACTCAAAAGTTGTAAAAGAGAAGGATAAAGCCTCATATTTTAATGAATTACTTGCTGAAACTTTCGGTGTAACTCATATTTCATTTATCAATCCATTTTTAAAACATTCATTAATTAAAAAACGAATCATGATGTTAAACAAAAACAAGTCAAAAAAATTACAAAAATTAAAGTATTTATTATTAATTCCGATATTCACAGGAATGTTATTGTATACTTCCTGTGAAAAGACTGAGTCTGAGTTTAAAGAGGATGATCAAGTAACAGAATTAGAAGAAAGTAAACTTAAATCTGGTAAAGAATTAACTGAAAAAGAATTAACTGAAATTTTAAATTTGCTTGGAAATAAGTTAAATGAAAATGAAACAAAAGAATTGGAAAAACTATTTGTAAGACTTATTGAAGTACGTAAAAACATGAAAATAAGTAAAGAAAAATCCTTTAGTGAAATTATGGAGGTAATGAAAACTATGAAAAAAAACAGTATTGATTCAGATGCTATCCCTTTCTCAGTATTAGAACAATCTCCAATTTTTCCTGGTTGTGAAGATGCAGAAGATGCTAAAGATTGCTTTACAAAAAGCATTCAACAACATGTGGCAAAAAATTTCAATACAGATTTGACTAAAATTTTAGGTTTAAAAGCTGGAAAAAAGAGAGTTTTAGTACTCTTTAAAATAGATAAAAACGGAAATATAACAGAGCTAAGGGCACGTGGACCACATATAGTTTTAGAAAGAGAAGCTATACGTGTAGTGAAAAGTTTACCAAAAATGCAAGCTGGAGAGCAAGCGGGTAAAAAAGTAGCTGTAGAATATGTATTACCAATTACTTTACAGATTGAATAGAAGTACAAATGAAAAAGAAAATCATCATTATAATATTATTAATTGCAACCTTTAAAACCGAAGCTCAAACTTCGGTTTTAAAGGTTGCTGATAGTTTGTTGTCAATAGGTAATTATCAATCAGCTTTGGTAAAACTAAAATCAATAAAGTCACCTTCATTAAAAGTATTAACAAAAACTGCCGGTATTTATCAAGGTGTAGGTGATTATACAAATGCTATTGTATTTTATAAACAGGCTTACAATTTGTCGCCATCTGATAAAATAAAAGAAAAAATAGGCAGGAGCTATCAAGCGTCTGGTAATTCTTCGAAAGCTATTGAATTGTATGAAGAGGTGTTGAAAGCAAAACCTGAAAACCGACTACTCAAATACGAATTGGCAAAATTATATTCGAATCATCTAAAAGTTAATAAAGCAATTGATTTGTTTAGTGAATTGAGTAAGAAAGATACTCTAAATCCTAATTATCAATATCAATTAGGTGTTGCTTATCATAAATTAGGGCAGAAAGGATTTTATGATAGTGGCAATCATTTTTTAAAAACGTATAAAATTGACTCTTTACACTTAAAGAGCATCTATAATTTGGTAAAATTTTATAAAAAATTAAAATTTAAAGATTCAACAAGTCTTTTTATTGATAAAGGATTGAAAATTAATCCGAAAAGTGTCAGTTTTAACCAGTTAAAAGTAAAAGATGTTTTCTTAAAAAAAGAGTTTGATACTACATTAGTGTATCTTAAAACTCTTGAAGAGTTGAATTCAAAAACTATGTTTACTTATAAAATGTATGGTTTGACCTATTTAAAATTGAAAGATTATGAGAAGGCAAAATCTTATTTTAGAATTGCTCAAACCATAGATTTTAAAGATGTAAATGTGCTTTATAATTTAGGATTGGTTAATAAAGCATTGAAAAACTATAAAGAAGCGGAAATGAATTTTTTAATGTCAATAAATTTTCAAAGACCTGATGTTGATGCCAATTATTATGAATTAGGAACGCTGCAATTAGAACAAAAACAACTTAAGAAGGCATTAGAGTCTTTCACTAAAGGATATGAAAATAATAGAAAAAATTATTTGATTTTATTTCAGTTAGCAATGCTAACTGATGATTATTATAAAGATAAAAAGATAGCCTTAAAACACTATAAAAAATATATATCTAGTTTTTCAACCAGACATGCAGCATCAACGTTATATGCAAAACAGCGTATCAAAGAAATTAAAAAAGAATTGTTTATAAAAGGAGAAAGGGTTGATTGAAATAATTGTTAAAAAATTGTACTTTCGTAGCAATATTGACAGACAATGATTAGGCGAGTCCTCAGTTTTCTTTTTTTAATCTTATTTTTCACATCTTGCGATTTTTTTTCGTCTACTTCAACGACCACTAATAATAGTTTACAGCTGTCAGGTTCTGTGATAGATTTTACAAAGGTAGATGTATACCCAATTTTTTCTGATTGTGAAAATTATGCTGAAGAAGGCAATCAAAAAGAGTGTTTTGAACAAACACTATTAGAAAAACTTTCAGAACAGTTTAATAAAAATGATTTAAAGGTAAAGAGAGCGGTAAATGACAGTACGGCTATTGATTTGTTAATTGACAATACAGGTAAAGCTTCGGTTGTAAAAATCAATTCCCCAGAAAGTATTCTTACAAATTTTCCGCAATTAGATAGTGTAGTCAGAAAAAGTGTTACGCTATTACCAACCATGAAACCTGCTGTAAAACGCGGTATTTTTGTCAGGTCACAATACCGATTGGTGGTATTGGTGAAAACTATTTAAATCCCATTCCTAACCCTTCCCAAAGGATAAGGAGAAAATTGTAGAATAATTTACAACTGTTAAATGGTATAAGAATTCCTTCCCTTGTTAAGGGAAGGTGTCTGAAAGACGGAAGGGTTGTTTAAAACCGTATCGCCAATTTCTTAAGCAGTCTTAATACTTCAACATACAACCAGATTAAAGTAACTAATAAGCCCCAAGTGGCGACCCATTCGTAATATTTTGGAGCTTTGTTGAGTTTTCTATCTATATAATAAAAATCTAATAGTAAAGAAAACGAAGCTACAAAAGCTGCAATTACATTAAAGCCAATCGCAAACCAGGAAGTACCCCAAATAAACGGCAGGTTAATACCGAAAATTCTCAAAATCCAATTGATAACGTAGATGGTCATTATGGTAATAACCGATGTGATAATAATACTTCTAAATTGTTTAGTTACAATAATAATTTTGGCTTTGTATAAAATTAACATCACAAAAAAAGTAAGTATAGTGATACTTACTGCTCGCATGGGTAAGCCTTCAAATCTGATTTCGGCATACGCTGAAAATCCGCCTAAAAATAATCCTTTTGAAAGAGCATATAAAGGTGTGGTAATCGGAGCCCAAGTTCGTTTGAAAGAAGTCAAAACACTAAAGAAAATCGCAGCTAATAATCCGCCTGAAGTGTACCATTTCACATCGACACCTTGATAGACTAAATCCCATACATACCAAGTTGTCAGGCCAACCAAAAAAATAGCAAACATTGATTTTAAGAAAAGACCGTTCAAGGTCATTTTAGCTTTTGAAGACCGTTGTTTCTTCCAGACGTATCGGCTAAATGCAGGGTTTGAAGTTTTGTAATTTAATAACGCCATATTTATTTTTTAAATTGCCTTCCTTTCCAATGGTAATTGCTTTGTAACGAAGATAAAGCCACAAAAATACTGAAAAACGGATAACAAAAACTACTCAAAATAAAGTTAAAACTACTGAATTTTTGATTGATAAAAGAATATTGTTTTTTGATCAATAAGCCATCTAAAA
>DOIV01000344.1:0-148 GCA_003511845.1 Flavobacteriaceae bacterium
TCTTGTTGTATTGCTAATGCTTCCATTCTTTCTGCTGCCTCTATTTAACCTTTATCTACATTGGTTCTTAATGTTGAAAAAATAACTGCATAATATGGTGTTTGGGGTGTTTTTGCTATCATAATATCAATTCAAATTTTTGTTCTGG
>DOIV01000344.1:460-5239 GCA_003511845.1 Flavobacteriaceae bacterium
TCAATTCAAATTTTTGTTCTGGTAATTGTAAATCATCACTTACAAAATCTTTTATAAAAGTAAATCCTGCTTTTTTAATAATTTTAGAGGAAGACTTATTTTTATTGACTACACAAGCTATCAGCTTTATAAAGCCAGCTTTCTTACAATAGCTTATCATTCCGCTTATTATTTCAGTACCATATCCTTTCCCTCAATACTTTTCTAAAAAACGATATCCAGTTTCATCATCATTATTTTCATTTTTTACAAATGCTATTGTTCCAACAAAAAGTTTATCTTTTTTTCGTTCTATGGCATAAATCCAAAAGTCATTATTAGGCTTATCATAAAACTCAATAAGTTTAGGAAGTTCTTCTTTATTCTCTTGAAAGGTCATTGCTTTCGCTCTAACATACTGCATCACATTGCTATTACTTTGCATTTTGTGAAAAGGCTCAAAATCAGATAGTTTAAATTTTCTAACATTCAATCTTTCTGTTTCAAAAATAGCACCCATAATTGTAATATTATTGTAAATTTGCAATTGCAAATATACAGGAATGAATTTATCAAAAAAAGTTGCTTTTTATACTTTGGGATGCAAACTGAATTTTTCTGAAACTTCTGCCATATCAAGAAGTTTTCAGAAGAATAATTATCAACGTGTAGAATTTGATGAAGAAGCTGATATTTATGTTATAAATACTTGTTCAGTTACTGACAATGCTGATAAACGGTTTAAAACCATTGTAAAATCGGCTTTAAAACAAAATGACAAAGCATTTTTAATTGCTATAGGATGCTATGCTCAACTTAAACCAGAAGAACTTGCTAATATTGAGGGTGTAGATTTAGTGTTAGGTGCTACTGAAAAATTTAAAGTAACCGATTATATCAATGATCTTTCTAAAAATGACATAGGCGAAGTCCATTCTTGTGAGATTGAAGATGCTAATTTTTATGAAGGCTCCTATTCTATCGGAGATAGAACCAGAGCATTTTTAAAAGTTCAGGATGGCTGTGATTATAAATGTACGTATTGTACCATTCCACTAGCTCGTGGTATTTCAAGAAGTGATACGCTAGAAAATGTATTGAAAAATGCTAAGGACATATCTGAACAAGGCATTAAAGAGATTGTATTGACTGGAGTAAATATTGGCGATTATGGTAAAGGAGAATTCGGCAATAAAAAACACGAGCATACTTTTTTTGAATTGGTAAAAGCGTTAGATGATGTAGATGGCATCAACCGTTTACGAATATCTTCTATAGAGCCTAATTTATTAAAAAACGAAACCATTGATTTCATTGCCAATTCAAATAGTTTTGTGCCACATTTTCACATTCCGCTACAAAGTGGTAATGATGGATTGCTACGAAAAATGAAACGTCGGTATTTAACTCGTATATATACCGATAGAGTCAGTCAAATTAAAAACACCATGCCTAATGCTTGTATAGGTGTTGATGTAATTGTGGGGTTTCCTGGTGAAACAGATGAGGTTTTTTTAGAAACCTACAACTATTTAAGTAGCCTTGACATATCTTATTTACATGTGTTCACCTATTCAGAACGCCCAAATACTGAAGCTGTTTTAATGGATGAGGTTGTGCCTAAAAATATTCGTCATAAACGTAGTAAAATGCTACGAGGTTTATCCGTAAAAAAGAGAAGAGCCTTTTATGAAAGTCAGTTAGGTAATACGTTAACTGTTTTATTTGAAAACGAGAACAAAGAAGGATATATTCAAGGATTTACAGAAAATTACGTGAAAGTAAAAACACTATGGAATCCTGAATTAATCAATACTTTGCACACAATTAAACTATCAGAAATTGATGAAGATGGTTTGGTTCGATTTAATTTTATAAAACAACCTGAATTTATCTGCTAATGGAAATAAAACACTTGTATTTTGTACCTGGCTTGGCAGCAAGCTCAAAAATTTTTGAATACCTCAATTTACCAAAAGAACAATTTGAGATTCATTATTTAGAATGGTTGGTGCCAGAATCTAAAAACGAAAGCATTGAGCATTACGCAAAAAGAATGTGTAAAAGTATTACGCATGATAATCCTATTTTAATAGGCGTATCCTTTGGTGGTGTTGTTGTTCAGGAAATGTCTAAACTTATCCAAACAAAAAAAATAATTATTATTTCTAGTGTGAAATCGAATCAAGAATTACCAAAACGTATGAAACTGGCTAAAACGACAAAGGCTTATAAAATATTCCCTACAAAAGCAGTCTCAAATTTAGAAAATTTAGAAAAATATGCTTTCGGAGAAACCATTAAAAAAAGAGTGGATCTCTACAAAAAATATCTTTCTATGAGAGATAATGATTATCTACCTTGGGCTATTCATAACCTATTAAATTGGCAACAAGAAAAACCTATGCCAAATATCATCCATATACATGGTAATAATGATGGTGTTTTCCCTATAAAACATGTGAAAAATTGTAGGGCTATTGAAGGTGGTACACATATCATGATTTTAAATAAATCAAAACGAATTTCTAAGCTATTAATTGAAGTAATTTAGTATCTTAGCATCCTAAGAAAGTTCTCTTAGAAAATTATATAACCACTTCAAAAGAAGTCTTTAACACAATTTTAACCTTGTGAATATCGAAAAAACATTTATTGAAGATTTATTAATTATTACTCCCAATGTTTTTACAGACAAAAGAGGTTATTTTTTAGAAAGTTATAATAAAAAAAAACATGAAGCTTTGTTAAACATTGATTTTGTTCAAGATAATGAATCTCTATCTCAAAAAAATGTGTTGAGAGGCTTGCACTTTCAAAAACCACCTCATGCACAAGCTAAATTAGTAAGGGTTATTAAAGGTGCTGTTTTAGATGTTGTTGTTGACATCAGGAATAATTCTGAGACTTACGGTAAGTATTACAAGCAGATTTTATCTGAAGAAAACAAAACTCAACTTTATGTCCCTAAAGGTTTTGCACATGGTTTTCTAGTATTGGAAGAAAACACAATTTTTAGTTATAAATGTTCTAACTATTACAATAAAGAATCTGAAGGTGCAATTTTATGGAATGATAGCACGTTAGATATTGACTGGAATGTTGATCAACCCATAATTTCTGAAAAAGATAAGGTTGCGGAAAATTTTACTAGTTTTATTTCACCATTTTAATAATATCTTCTTATGAATAAGTCCTCTAAAATAATCATATTACTTAGTGTAATTGCTTTAAGTGGTATCTTAATTAACGCTGTTCAGCAAACTAACAATACACCATCTAATAGTGAAACAAAGACCGAAAAAGGCTTAAACGATTCATATACTATTAAACCCGTTAAAATTCCTGAAGATTTAGAATTTGCAGGCGAAAAAGTACCACTTGGTAAAATAGATATTAAAGAACGGGTAGACAGAGAGTTATTAGTCAATACCTACTGGCAATCAAACGCCCTATTGTGGATCAAACGCTCTCACAAATACTTCCCAATCATTGAGCCTATTTTAAAAGAAAAAGGTGTACCAGACGATTTTAAATACCTAGCTGTTATTGAAAGTAATTTAATGAACGTCACTTCACCAGCTGGTGCTAAAGGATTTTGGCAAATGCTGAAAGCTGCTGCTAAAGAAAACGGATTGGAAGTAAATAGCAATGTCGATGAACGTTATCACCTAGAAAAAGCAACTAGAGCCGCTTGTGACTATTTAATTACTTCTAAAAAACGATTTGGGACTTGGACATTGGCTGCTGCTGCGTATCATGATGGTAGAGGTGGAATTTCTAAAAAACTAAACACTCAGAAAGTAACTAATTATTATGATATGCTTGCTGGTCAAAACACACAACGCTATGTACCAAGAATTATAGCTGCAAAAGAAATTTTAAGCAATCCCGAAAAATATGGATATGAATTTGATGAAGAAGATCTGTATACGATGCCAGATAGCTATCCTGTAAAAGTTGACACCCCTATTTTAAACATTGCTTCATTTGCAAAAAAACACAATACCAATTATAGAGAGCTTAAAGTTTTAAACCCTTGGCTGAGAGAGAATGTTTTGAATAATAAATCTAGAAAGAAGTATATTATTAAAATTCCTAAAAAATAATTGTGCTTTTTAACTGATGAATTTTGATTTGGCAGTTTCAAAATCATCAATAATTTCTTTTACAATTTCAGCAGCAGATTTTATTTCATGAATCAACCCTGCTATTTGTCCTATTTCAAGCTCACCTTCTTCTAAATCACCTTCAAACATACCACGCTTTGCTCTTGCTCTGCCTAATAATTCTTTCAGTTGATCTTTAGTTGGGTTTTGAAAATACAGTTCTTGTAAATCATTATAAAACTTATTCTTTATCAAACGGACTGGTGCCAATTCTTTTAAGGTCAATTGTGTGTCGCCTTCTTGAGTTTCAACGACCATATTTTTAAAATTAACATGTGAAGATGCTTCTTCACTAGCCACAAACCTACTCCCAATTTGTACGCCATCAGCACCTAACACCATAGCTGCTAACATACCGTTACCTGTAGCTATTCCACCAGCCGAAATCAACGGAATGCTGATTTTTTCTTTTACCATAGGTATCAATGTAAACGTAGTTGTTTCATCTCTACCATTATGCCCTCCCGCTTCAAAGCCTTCTGCAACAATAGCATCAACACCTGCTTCTTGGGCTTTCAACGCAAATTTCACAGAACTCACCACATGCACAACGGTAATTCCGTTTTCTTTTAAATGGCTTGTCCATGTTTTTGGATTACCAGCAGAAGTAAAAACAACGTATAAAATTTGA
>DOIV01000192.1:0-203 GCA_003511845.1 Flavobacteriaceae bacterium
ATTAGAAACTCATCGCAATTTTTAGTTTTTAGCAAAGAAATTATTAGATTCAACTCCTTGACTTTAACTTCAGAAAATTACAATGAAGATTATGTAAATGTAGGCGATTTTAGCTTACTTATTGATAACCAAGATTTGAACATCATCTCTAATAATGTATCCAACTTTACTATAACTGGAAAAACAAACAATCTATTTGCAGG
>DOIV01000192.1:544-707 GCA_003511845.1 Flavobacteriaceae bacterium
TTTTATGCAGGGGTTGGCAAATTTAATGGTGAGAATTTAATGGCACAAAATGTTAACTTATTCCATAGAGGGATTAATGAAATAATTGTGTCTCCTACACAACAACTTACTGGTGAAATACGAAGTTCAGGTAATGTAATTTCTGTCAACAAGCCACCAATAA
>DOIV01000192.1:1067-10566 GCA_003511845.1 Flavobacteriaceae bacterium
AATAAACTACCTGAAACAAGTGTTAAGGAAATTTTTTGGCTATCGCCCTGCGAATAAATAATTTCTTAAAACGAATTTTCTTCCAGATATAGGGATTGAGGTATTTCGACCGTTTCTTACCTAGTCAAGATAGTCACAAACGGGCCTTTCATATCAAAAATTATGTTATTTAGATTCCCGTTTTCACGGGAATGACAGTTTTAGCAGAAACCTCTAGTCAAAAGCCTTGAGGAATCTTTTTTAATTAAAAATAAAAATTAATACCCGCTTTAATTCCGAATTTTGTAGCATTCGGTAAACTTCTGTAATTACCTCTATATAAAAAATCTACCCGAATCAATTTAAATATATTACCAACACCAACATGGTATTCGTAATAAGGTTTTGTGGGTGCTTTACCATTCAAATCAAATACGTTTAAATCAATATTTTTTTGAGATATTGACCCTACCACAGCTCTAGCTCCAACAATTTCACGTAAATTTAATTTTCGTAATAATGGTATTCTTGAAAAAATTCTACCATTAAAATTATGTTCGACATGTAGCGTTGCATATTGATCTGTTACAAATTCATAAAAATCTAACAAATCAAATGTCCGAGCAGACATGATTAAGGTTTGATTTCCTGGCACAACATCTAGCAGGGTAATAGGTACAGCTCCGAATGTTTTACCAACTTCAAATACATATTTTAATTTACCTAAACCTCCCATTAAGATACGATGGCTATAAAATAATTGCAACTTATCAAAATTAAAATCACTGTCCAACACTCCTTTTAAGCCTTTAGTATAACTCAAATATACAACAGGGAACCTTTGATTATTACTCGTACTTCTTTCAACTCCAAAACCAACATTTTTTCTACCAGGTGTAAATCGTAATGAGACATCTAATTCAGCCTGATTAGTATTTGGTTGTATAAACCCATTCTCATCATAATAACTAGTATTAAATAAATCGGGTGCAGCTGATTGCATTATTTTATACGTGGCTCCTACTCTAAAATTTAAATTTTTGATGGGTTCAAAATCTACTGCAACATTACTGAACTTTAAACTGGTCAATCTATAATTTTCACCTCTTGTAAAAAAAGCTGAAGAATTAAAATTTCTATCTAACACTTCATTAGAAGTTGTTAAACTTACGCCTATTTGCTCTACATCTTTTCTATACCCTCCTGAAAGGATAATTCTATTTTTTTTATCAACCAACCATTTACCAGCTAAACCATATTTTATTTTTTGATCTCTAAAGCCATATGCCATAAAACCTTGTAACCGCCAAGTATCATTTTGCGAAAAATAGGTTCTCCCTCCAATTCTTATTCTTGTACCTTCTACATCATTATTACCAAAGGTTGAAAATATTGGTCCGAAATCAAAACCATTAAACATTTCCCAATAACCACTAGCTATTATAGATGTTAAGCTATACAATTGCTTGAATTTTCTATTGGTTTTAAGCGTGTCTAGCATTTTATAAATACCTTCTTCATCATCATTTAATTTTTCTAATCTGTTTTCTTTCCAATATTCATCTGGCCTATTGTAAATCTCCTCTTTATAGGTATCAACTCGGTTATTATAAAACTTATCATCTCTTGTGGTAACAAAATCATAATTATCAAACAGAGTAGTTCTTCTACCATAAACTCCTTTTGACTTGTCTTTTTTATTTAAAGAAAAATCAGACATCATATGATCTCGCTTCAATAAGAAAACAGAATCACTCAATACATCAAATTCTTGTGCTACATAAATTTCTTTTATCCAGTTTATGTTTGCACTTCTAGTGGCATTCATTTCGATTTCTTTAACAGCAAACGTGGTGTCATTTACCCAAAAATCTCCTTTAAAGGTCAATTCATTTTTCCTTCTCGGATAAAACACAATATTATAACACCATTTATCTTCTACAAAAGCACTATCAGTCAATACATAATTGTAAACGGAAGGTCCCGTTCTAGAAAGTGGACTTGTAAAACTCTTGTCAAAAAACTTCAGGTAATTATCGTAAATATTATAATCTACATACAATTGTTTTACAAATTCTATAAGTTGTTGATTACTTTCAAAGCCTGAATTTTTATTTGCAACTAGTTCTTCTCTAAACTTCTTACCTGGCTTGTTTTTACCATAGGTTTTATATTTAGCTTCATTTATAAAAATCGGCAAATAGGGTTTTCCTGTTACACTAGAAGTATCTACCTTTTCGAAGATAAACTCCATGCCTTTAAACAGTTTTTTCTTTTTAAATTTTTCATTAATATTATTTAAATCGAACTCTATCTTTTCGTATTTATCGTATTCATATTGTGGATACATATGAACGCCATTTTTACGTTTTTTTGCCCAAATTTTTCTAAGGATTGCTATAGCAGGATTACCTTTCTTTTTTACTTTACCAGAATAAACTACAACTTCATCTAAACCAGCACTATCCTCTTCTAAAACAATTTTAAGATTAAAATTTCTGGATTTTAGCTGAATGGTTTTCTTTTTGTATCCAATAAAGGAAATCATCAACTCTTTATGGGTGTTTTCTGACTCTATATAAAACTTACCGTTTTCATCAGATACAGTACCTAAAGTAGTTCCTGTAAAGATTAAATTAGCAAAAGGTACAGGTTTATTTTGCTCATCAACAACAACTCCCCCCACTTTAACTTGAGAAAAAGCTATTGAGGAAATGAGTAAAAATAAGTAGATAAAATATTTCAATTTTTTAGAGTTTTAGAGTTTAAATAAACAAACCTTTTACAAGGCATTTGCAAAAGGTTTATTCATTACAATTTTAATGCCAAATATTTAGTTTTTAATATACATTACAGATTTTACCGCCTTGACTACATCATTTACATTTGGCAACCACTCTTCTAATAACACAGGAGAATATGCTGCTGGTGTGTCTGCAGTAGTGATACGTTGTATAGGTGCATCTAAATAATCAAATACTTGTTCTTGTACTTGATAAGTGATTTCAGAAGACACACTTGCAAAAGGCCAAGCTTCTTCTAGAATTACCAATCTATTTGTTTTTTTCACTGATTTGAATATCGCCTCGAAATCTAAAGGTCTTACTGTACGTAAATCAATAATTTCAACTGAAACACCTTCTTTCTCTAAAATATCTGCTGCTTTATAAGCTTCTTTTATTATTTTTCCGAAAGAAACAATAGTAACATCTGTACCTTCTCTTTTAATGTCAGCTACACCAATTGGCAATACATATTCACCTTCAGGCACTTCTCCTTTATCACCATACATTTGTTCTGATTCCATAAAAATTATAGGGTCATCATCTCTAATTGCTGCTTTTAGTAATCCTTTTGCATCATACGGATTAGAAGGTACAATTACTTTCAAGCCTGGTGTATTGGCAAACCAATTTTCAAAAGCCTGTGAATGTGTAGCTCCTAATTGTCCTGCAGAACCTGTTGGTCCTCTAAATACTATTGGGCAAGGAAATTGACCACCAGACATTTGTCTAATTTTTGCTGCATTATTGATAATCTGATCTATCCCAACCAAAGAGAAATTGAAAGTCATATATTCAACAATAGGTCTATTACCTGTCATTGTTGATCCGATAGCAATCCCAGCAAAACCCAATTCTGAAATTGGCGTATCAATAACACGCTTTACACCAAACTCATCTAACATTCCTTTTGAGGCTTTATAGGCACCATTATATTCAGCAACTTCTTCTCCCATTAAATAAATGGATTCGTCACGCCTCATCTCTTCACTCATTGCTTCACAAATAGCTTCTCTAAATTGAATTGTTCTCATATTGTATTCTCACCAATTATTGAATGCAAAAATAGAAAATTAAGCTCAATAAAATAGGTCTTGTTTCAATTATTTTACTATGCATGCATAGTAAATTAAAAAAAATGTTGTAACTTCGCTATCGTGTATAAAGCATAATTATTTAATAGAAAAAAGATATAAAATATGAAAATATTAGTTTGTATAAGTCATGTTCCTGACACTACTGCAAAAATCAATTTTACAGAAGGCGACTCGAAATTTGACAATAACGGCGTTCAGTTTGTAATCAATCCTTATGATGAATTTGTACTGACTAGAGCCATGTGGTTTAAAGAAAAACAAGGAGCTACAGTAACAGTTATAAATGTAGGTAATCCTACTACAGAACCAACATTACGCAAATCGTTAGCCATTGGTGCTGATGATGCTATACGTGTAAACACAGATGCAACTGACGGACTTTCTGTAGCCAAACAAATTGCAGAAGTTGTTAAAAACGGATCTTATGATGTCATTCTTGCAGGTAGAGAATCTATTGATTATAATGGAGGAATGGTACCTGGTATGTTAGCTGCTATTTTAGATTACACCTTTATAAATGCCTGTATCGGTTTAGAAATTGATGGCACAAATGTAACTGCAACAAGAGAAATTGATGGAGGTAAAGAGGTGTTAAGTACCAGTTTACCAATAGTTATTGGCGGTCAAAAAGGTGTCGTTGAAGAAAAAGATTTACGTATACCTAATATGAGAGGTATTATGATGGCTCGTAAAAAACCATTAACTGTAGTTGAACCTGTGGCTTTTGAAGATGTTGCAACTTCAAAAAGTTTTGAAAAACCAGCTCCAAAAGGTGCAATTAAACTGATTGATGCTAATAATATTAGTGAATTGGTTGATTTATTGCATAATGAAGCTAAAGTAATTTAAAAAAGATACAAAACTTTAAGACGCTAGACTATAGACAAGTTAAACTTGCTAATGAATTTCGTTTTTAAAGAATATGTAGAATGAAAAAATAATTTACTATTAAGATAATACGTCTAGCGTCTAAAATCTATTAGTCTAAAATCTAAAAAAAAATATGTCAATATTAGTATTCGCCGAATCATCGGAAGGAAAATTTAAAAAAAGTGCATTAGAAGTAGTTTCTTACGGAAAAGAACTTGCTCAACAAATGCAAACAAATTTAGTGGTAATTACAGCTTTTGTTGAAGATACAAGTGAATTATCTAAACATGGTGCTGAAAAAATATTAATTGGTAAAAGTGATAATTTAAAAACAGCTGACGCCTCTGTTTGGGCTGACTATGTTATAGCAGCAGCAAATCAAGAAAGTGCATCTGTTATTATATTTGACTCTAGTGCAAACGGTACTTATGTAGCACCAATGGTTGCTGCAAAACTTCAAGCAGGCTTTGCTTCTAATGTTGTAGCAATACCAAGCTCTACAGCTCCGTTTACCGTAAAACGTAAAGCCTTTTCTAGTAGAGCCTTTAATTTTACAGAAATAAAAACATCGAATAAAGTTATTGGTTTGGCTAAAAATTCTTTTGGTTTGAAAGAAAATCCAACTGAAAGCACTGTTGAAGAATTTTCACCAGAATTGAATGCTGGGAAAATCAAATTAGAATCTGTTGAAAAATCTTCTGGAAAAGTAACCATTGCTGATGCAGATATTGTTGTCTCTGGTGGTCGCGGATTAAAAGGTCCTGAAAACTGGGGAATGGTTGAAGAGTTAGCAGATGTTTTAGGTGCAGCAACTGCCTGTTCAAAACCTGTTTCCGATTTAGGATGGAGACCTCACAGTGAGCACGTAGGGCAAACAGGAAAACCAGTAGCTTCAAATTTATATATTGCGATAGGTATTTCTGGTGCCATACAACACTTGGCAGGCATCAACTCTTCTAAAGTAAAAGTAGTAATCAATACAGACCCTGAAGCTCCGTTTTTTAAAGCTGCAGATTATGGTATTGTAGGTGATGCTTTTGAAGTTGTACCAAAATTAATAGAAAAGTTAAAAGAATTTAAGGCTCAAAACGCATAATTTTATTAAATTGTGCCTCTTAAAGGCTGTCTGATTTTTTGGATGCTTAAATCCTTTAAATTAGACAGTTTTTTTATCTTTAAAATATGAGCTTAGTCCGCCTTAACATCAAAGGAATATCGTACAGTCAAACACAAAGTGGTGCTTATGCATTGGTCTTAAGTGAAGTTGATGGCGAAAGAACCTTACCCATAATTATTGGTTCTTTTGAAGCACAATCAATTGCTATAGCCTTAGAAAAAGAAATAAAACCACCAAGACCTCTTACGCATGACCTATTTAAAAGTTTTTCTGATCGGTTTCATATTATTGTAAAACAGGTAATAATACATAAATTAGTTGATGGCGTATTTTATTCAAGCTTGATTTGCGAACGTGATAAAATTGAAGAAATTATTGATGCCAGAACATCTGATGCTATCGCTTTAGCCACTCGTTTTAATGCTCCTATATTTACTTATGAAAATATTTTAGACAAAGCTGGTGTTTTCTTAAAAATAAAAGAAGAGTCTGAACTTACTCAAGCAAAAATTGAAATAGAAGAACTCGCTTTAGACATTACAGAAAGTGAATCTTTTGAAGAAGTTTCTTTACAGGAATTAAACAAACAATTGAATGAAGCCGTTGCAAATGAAGATTATGAATTGGCTGCTAGTTTAAGAGATGAAATTTCTAAAAGACAAAAATAATTTACCAGTTTTTTACTTATGAAAAATCTATTTTTTCTTGTTATAACTTTATTTACTAGTCTATCAATATCTGCCCAAGAAATTGAAAAAAAATTAATCCAAAACATTGAGGTTATTGACACACTAGACAATAAGACCTCTAAATTAATAATTGATTCAATAAAAAATTGGCAGTTATTAGAACATGTCACTTATAGTAGTTATCCAGATAGCATCAAAGACAAATTCAGCTTTAGCAAAAGAAATGAGCTTATTTCTTTAAGTAAAAATGGAGAATTTATTATTAGTTTGAACAACAGTAAAAGAAAAGGATTTTGGTTACAAAATAACAACCTTCTACTTTTTAAACAAATAGAACCCAAATCAACTGAATTTTATTATGAAATTATTGAAAAAAATGATAACCTACTAAAATTAAAAGATGGTAATGAAATTTTAGTTTATATTTCAAATTCTCATCCAGATTTTATACTAACCAAAAATACTATAAATAAGATTATTCCAAATCAAGGGTTTTCAATAAACTCATTGTGGCGTGGTGTATTAGGAATGATTACATTAATCTTTATTGCCTTTTTATTTAGTAGTAATAAAAAAGCAATCAACTGGAAAACTGTTGGTATTGGCTTAGCTTTTCAACTAATTATAGCTGTAGGAGTTTTAAAAGTACCGTTTATTCAAAAAGGATTTGATTTTGTTGGGCAAATTTTTATACATATATTAGATTTTACACGTGCAGGTAGCCAATTTTTATTTGAAGGTTTAGTCGCTGATATGGATACTTTTGGTTTCATTTTTGCCTTTCAAGTACTACCCACTATTATTTTCTTTTCTGCATTAACTTCTGTATTATTCTATTTAGGTATTATCCAAAAAGTGGTAAAGTTTATGGCAATGCTTCTGACCAAAACATTAGGTATTTCTGGTGCTGAAAGCCTATCTGTTGCAGGAAATATTTTCTTGGGCCAAACAGAAGCTCCTTTATTGATTAAAGCTTATTTAGAAAAAATGAATAAGTCAGAAATATTATTGGTTATGATTGGCGGTATGGCAACCGTTGCTGGAGCTGTACTGGCTGCATATATTGGCTTTTTAGGTGGTGACGACCCTGAATTAAGATTGATGTATGCCAAACACCTATTAGCAGCGTCGGTAATGGCAGCACCAGGAGCTATTGTAATTTCAAAAATATTATATCCTCAAACAGAAAAAGTAAATACTGATGTAAAAGTGTCATCAGAAAAAATAGGTTCAAACATATTAGATGCCATAGCAAATGGAACTACAGAAGGCTTACGTTTGGCTGTAAATGTAGGTGCCATGCTATTGGTATTTGTCGCATTTATCGCCATGATAAATGGCATTTTTGGTTGGATAGGAGAAATAACTACGCTCAATACTTGGATCGCTGCAAACACGCCATATCCTCAATTTTCATTAGAAGCCATTTTAGGAACTATTTTCGCACCATTAATGTGGCTCATTGGCGTTGCTAAAGACGACATGATGCTCATGGGACAGTTGCTGGGTATCAAATTAGCAGCCAGCGAATTTGTAGGATACATACAGTTAGCTGAGCTAAAAAACATAGCAAATGCAACACATTTAAGTTATCAAAAATCTATCATTATGGCAACCTATATGCTCTGTGGTTTTGCAAACTTTGCTTCTATTGGTATTCAAATTGGAGGTATCGGATCATTAGCTCCAAGTCAACGTAAAACACTGTCAGAATTTGGCATGAAAGCATTGATTGGCGGTTCAATAGCATCATTGATGTCAGCTACCATTGCTGGAATGATTATTGGGTAAACCTAATAATATCAAAAAGTGAAGAATTTCTAGATAGTTTAAATCAGACAATTAATGTTAACAATAACTAAAAAGTATTTTTCTCATTTACAATATATTATGTATTTTTGATGCCTGAAAAGAAATTTACTACAAAAAATTATTTTATTATAAAACTATGAAAAAGATACAACTGATTACTATTTTAATTTTCCTGTTTTCTATAGGATTACATGCTACCACTTATTACGTTTCCACTAACGGTAACGACAACAACCCTGGCACAGAAACCAAACCATGGAAAACCATTCAACATGCAGCAAACACTTTAATATCTGGTGATGAGGTTGTTATTTTAGACGGTACTTACAAAGAGCAAGTCATCCCTAAAAAATCTGGTAGCAATGGTAAGTATATTATTTATAGAGCAAAAAATAAAGGAAAAGTTATCCTTGATGGTAGCGGTATGGTAATCAATGCAGGTAGAACTGCTTTGTTTTTAATAAAAAACAGACAATACATTAAAGTTTTAGGGCTAAGAGTGCAAAATTTCGGAAATAATTACGATTTACATTATGACTGGGCTGGTTTTATGATCATAGGTTCTGGTCATATTACTATAAAAAATTGCGAAACCTACAACACTTTTTCTTCAGGAATTATAGCTAGAGCATATGGTGACCCTTATACACCGAGTCGTAACATTACAATTGACGGAAATACAATTCAACGAGCTTGTAATGGTGGTGAACAAGAATGTATTAGTATGGCTGACGGCACTTTTAACTTTGAAGTAATGAATAATGAAGTCTTTGACGGAAGTTCTGCTCCTTTAAGCCAATTAAATGGTGGCGAAGGCATTGACGTAAAACAAGGAGCTCATGATGGGAGTGTACATCATAATTATGTTCATGATTTACCTAGAAAATTGGGTATTTATGTAGACTCCTACAGTAAACACACCCATGATGTTAAGATATACAGCAATACGGTACATGATTGTGCTGATGGCGGTATGGCCTTATCGTCTGAGGCTGGGGGATTATTAGAAAATATATATGTTTATAATAATATAGCTTATCACAATAAACATTACGGTATTAATATAACGAATTGGGATGGAGATATTACCAATTCTCATCCTATGAAAAATATTAAAATTTATAATAATACATTTTACAATAACAAATGGGC